>CAZMBV010000300.1:0-1516 GCA_964564335.1 uncultured archaeon | reverse complement strand
TATCACCACTTGATGAGATAATTGGACAAGCTCGTGCATTGAAAGCTCTTAGCTTTGGACTAGAGATTGACAAACTAGGTTTCAATATTTATGCCGCAGGACAACCAGGTACTGGAAAAACTACTACTGTGAAAGCTTACCTGGAACAATCAGCTCTATCCAAATCTCCACCGAATGATTGGTGCTATATTCATAATTTCAAAAATCGTTCAGAGCCTCATGCTATAGAACTACCACAAGGCCAGGCAACAATTTTCAAGAAAGATATGGGTGATTTAATAGAAAACGTAAGGAAGGTTCTCCCTGAGGCTTTTCAAAGTGACGATTATGCTAATCGATATCAGGTAACAATGAAGTCAGCACAGGAACAGCGTGATAGTTTAATTTCTGAAATAAGTGAAATCGCTGCGAAAAAGGGGTTTGCTGTTCAAAGTTCTCAGAGTGGTTTACTAGTTGTTCCTACGCTTGAAGGCCGACCAATGGGTCAACAAGATATTGCATCTCTCAATCCCGAGGATCTTCGTAAGATTAACAAAGCTCAAGAGGAACTTGAGGGAGATTTGAGAAATACGATGCGGCAGCTGAGGGAAATAGATGCAGACGCTAAGGCTGCACTTGAAGAATTGAATCGCAAGGTTGCATTATTTGCAATTGATCATCATATGACTTACCTTAAACAAAAATTCTCAGAAATTCCAAAGGTGGTGGAATATATCGAATTGGTTCAGGATGACGTTCTTGACAATCTTGATGCATTCATGCCGGCTTCTGATGACACTCCAACTTCTCCTGAAACTCTAGTAGCTATTGAGCGATTCTTCAGAAAATATGAAGTCAATATTCTAGTCAACAATCAAGAACAAACCGGTGCACCTGTTGTTATTGAGTTGAATCCTACTTATCTCAATCTCTTTGGTCAAGCTGAAAAGGAAGCGAAATTTGGAGTCCTATCAACTGATTTCACAATGATTCGTCCTGGAAGTCTGCATAAAGCGAATGGGGGGTATCTCATGATACCAATACAAGAGCTACTGGCAGCACCACCAGCATATGAAAGTCTCAAGAGAGCACTAAAGAATGGCGAAATCATAATCGAAGATACAGCAGATTCTTCGGGTGTAATCTCATCCAGAAGCCTAAAGCCCGAGCCGATAAAACTCAAAATTAAAGTCGTTCTTATTGGAGACTCAGAAATATATGAAACTCTCTATACAAAGGACCCTGATTTCAAGGAGCTATTCAAGGTTAAAGCTCATTTTGATAGTTCGATGGATCGAAATGAGGAAAATATCCACAAATATGTTGCAGCCATTACAACTGTATGTAACAAGGAGCAACTAAAACACCTGACAATCAAAGCAATTGGTAAGGTAATTGAATACAGTTCGAAGTTAGCTGAAGACCAGCGTAAAATGTCTACTAAGTTTGCAGATGTTGCAGATGTAGTCCGTGAGGCTTCGTTCTATGCTGAAAAAGATGGTGCTAAGCATATTACTGATGCACATGTCGATAAAGC
>CAZMBV010000299.1:0-1518 GCA_964564335.1 uncultured archaeon | reverse complement strand
TTCTCGCAATGTGGGCATCTTCCAATATCCATAGTAGTCAACTCAATATCTACTTGATTTGAACGAATTAAAAGTCTTGGAGTGAAGCAATGTAAGTAGACGTACCTTAACGATAATATGGATTGCAATCTTTGTAATGTATTGGTGACATAATATTGACAGGTATCAGAGGAATCGGAGGAGTGTTCTTCAAGTCAAAGAACCCAAAGAAACTTCAACAATGGTACGTCGAAAATCTTGGACTGAAACAGGATTGAACTCTGGGAACCAAGTGGAGACGCTGATTAAAATTAACAGCTCTAAGGCATCTTTTTTATAGTTAAGTTTTCTATTCTATACAGACGGAGGCCATATTTTGAAGTATAGAAAAGTAGGCAAGAGCGGCTTAAAGATTAGTGAGATTTCCCTAGGATCATGGCTGACCTATGGAGGAACTGTAGAGAATAAGATTGCAAAAGACTGCATGACAACAGCAGTTGAGAATGGCATCAACTTTATCGATTGTGCAGAGATCTATGCTGGAGGTAAAGCAGAAACGGTCATTGGTGAATGGTTGGCGGAAGAAACCGTGGATAGAAAACACTTGGTCATTTCGAGCAAGGTATTCTGGCCAACAAGTGAAGACATCAATGATTGGGGAAATAATAGAAAAAATATCTCCAATGCTATTGAGGGAACATTACGTCGACTGAATGTGGATTACATCGATATTTACTATTTGCACAGGTATGATTACACGACTCCTGTGAAGGAAACAATCTCCGTGATGGATGATCTGATTGGAGCAGGAAAAGTGAATTACTGGGGAACCTCGGTATGGACAGCAGCTCAACTTGAGCGAGCAAATGCTGCAGCTAAAGAGATGGGGGCACATAAGCCCATTGTTGAACAACCAATGTACAACATGTTTTCCAGATATATCGAATTAGAGATAATGCCTGTTGCAAAGACTCATGGGATGGGTTTTACTGTGTGGAGCCCTTTAGCGCAAGGACTGCTCACAGGTAAGTACAATGATGGAATTCCAGAAGATAGCAGAGGGGCAAAGTCAGAGATGATGAAGAATATACTAACTGACGAATATCTATCCAAAGTAAGAAAACTTGGAGAGATAGCATCTTCTCAAGATATTACTACGAGCCAATTGGCTTTATCATGGATTCTGAGAAGACCTGAAATTTCAGCAGCTATTGTTGGTGCAACAAAACCAGAGCATGTCGTTGAGAGCGTCGGTGCATCTGATGTTGAACTATCGTCAGATATTCTCGAACAAATCGAAGAAGTTCTTGACAATAGACCACAATGGCCACCAACTTATGCACCAAATATTTACTACAAAGACAGAATGAGATAAAAAAAGTGCCAAGAGTATGCCGCTCTTGGCACTAATACGTTTCACAAGAACAGTATCTTGATTAATTGAGTACGAAATTGCCTTTACTTCCATACCCAAGAAGTAAATAATGTACAAATCTGAATCCCTTTAGTGATATATGTGAGTGTAGTATCTGAAGTGAA
>CAZMBV010000298.1:0-1626 GCA_964564335.1 uncultured archaeon | reverse complement strand
GGACTTGTGGCAAAATTTGTTGAAGAACGAGTGCACGTTCATGGCAATCCCACGGATGTTTGGATTCATGAGAGAGATGCTGAGACCCTGATTGATTATGAGAGATACATGGAACGTTATATGGGCGCCATTATGAAATTAGTTGCATCATCCGGTGTACCAAGGAATGAAACCCATTTACTAGCACAACAAGGTCGCACAGAACTCTTCAAGTCGATTGGAGAGTCTGTCCCAACTGTTCATAGTTTCAGAGAGGGTGCATCTTTCAAAACAGGTATTGGTGAGGTCTTTACTATTTGGGTTCCAGGTCATTCTCCTGGGTCAGCATGTTTTGTATGCGAAGAACGCAAGGTCATCTTTAGTGGGGACCATATTTTAGGAGATATTAGTTCAAACCCAAGTATTTCATTTGAGGGTTCAGAAACCATAGGTATGATGACTTACTTTGAATCCTTAGACCGTCTCTCATCCAAAGAGGGGTATACTGCATTACCTGGTCATAGAGAGCCAATACTTGATATTAATGCCAGAATTAACGGACTGCTTTCTGAATATGACGATAAGCTCAATAACGCTGCTGATTCACTGACTGATAGACCACAAACAATCTATGAGATATCCAGAATAGTCTATGGAGATTACCAAGTAAGTTCGCTTGTCTTAGCTCTAGCTGAGAGTTACGATCTTCTTAGAATATTAGAAATGAAGCAGCAAGCTACCTTGATCAATCATAATGGTGTACTTCAAGTGATCAAATATCAATAAACGTGACAGATCTTGTTGAGCTTCTCATTCTTCATTCAAGTTGTTCTTCTCTTCCTCAATATTAAAAATACTTTTAGTCGATTTTTTCTTCTTCTTTCGCTTCACCGAGCTTGGCCTTTCTGAAACTGGAATGTGGAATGTTTGGCGAAGGCCATCTACTGTTGATATCGTCTTGACATTTCTTCTGGTTTCTGCAAATATCGCATCGAGCACTATTTTCTCTTCGACCTCACCAGTTTCTTTCACTAGTGAGAGCTTGTGCAATGCATAGAGGCCAAGGACTGCTGATAGAAGGAAAACAAAACTAAAACCCGCAATACTGTATAATGGATAGATTCCACTTGGATCTTCGATAATAGTCAATGCTAGAGTATATCTTGAAAGTAGATCACCTAATATACCTCCGATCAGTGGGGCACATGCTCCAGCAACTGCAACAATACTACCACGAGCGGCAAGATACGCTGTCGACTCACCTCTCGGTGCGAGTTTAAGCCCAATATTTGCTGATGCGAGATTCACACCAGCAGCTGCAAATCCTGAAAGAAGGTGAATCAGCACTAAGAGTGGTATTAACAATGAATACGCACTTGCTACTGATGTGAAAGTCCACATCACAGTGGCAATTATGTAAAGGGGTGCAGATACTTGAAGAATTGATTTGTTACTGAATCTATCTGAAAGTCTTCCCCAGAATCTGAAGAATATGATACTCACTAATGAAGTGAGTGCAACCAGAACTGATATGAATGGTAGTCCAATATTAAGGTCACTTAGGAGATAAACCGTAAAGAATGGCGAAGCTATGGTAGTACTGAAAGTCCATGCAGCTGAAAACCACATTAATTTCCTAAAATTATC
>CAZMBV010000297.1:0-1636 GCA_964564335.1 uncultured archaeon | reverse complement strand
AGAATCTTCTAAGAATTGTTCGAGGAGATGAATTATTCCAAGCATTTTGCATGTAGTTCGGATATAATCAAAATCAAGATTCTCACGATTTCTGGTAAGAATACCTAGAGCATCTCTCAAATCTTGTTCTCCTTGGAAGAGGATCTTGTTGACTATTGTATCTTCAGCAGAACCAATCATGATGGAAGTACCAAACATATCAACGGAGGTAGCTCTCTCAAGGGTCATTCTATCAAACACTGAATTTACACCCTGAATATCGAGTCGAAGAAGGCTCTTGCCAAAGAAAGAAGTACTATGGGACTTCTCTGAGAAAGCAGCCCGAATATCTTCTGTAGATGCTGAGAATCCATTTGAATTCAAGAACTCGACAAAAAAAGGAATTTCATCGTCATCAAAATGAAGGATGATATCAATATCTACAGTTGTTCGAGGTACACCATGATACATGACTGCAACCCCACCAACAACAACATATTCAATATCGTTCTTATTCAAATATGTACAGACAAACTGCAGAATCTCAGGAAATTCTTCCATTTCATCTCTCACCTGCTACACGTAAAGCCATAGCTGAAAGTTTCAGACCCATTATCAGTGTTTCAAGACCTGAAAACCGTCTTGCTTGTTCTGCTGTTCGTATCTGATCAAGGTCTCTTCTGAGCCTTACTTGTTCAGCAATTGAGTTTGACATCTGCTTCTCATATTGTTAGTGATTATTCTACTCATATATTCTACTATTCTTTGTTGGTGAAAGAAAGAAGGATGGAAGGAGTGTGACGCGCACACCCTTGCGGGGAACCAATCCATGTTTGTAGTATCCCCTTTGGATAGAAGGATGATGAAACAAACTACTAGGTGTTGATTAGTTTGTTAATTGCATTTGTAAATAGCAATGCATCATTGATTGCTGTCATTGCACTACGATATACAATTTTCAAATCAATATCGAGGTAAAGATGAACTAAGACATTTCTTAATTTCACAAAATCAATCAATCGTTCAGCCAAATCGATTTCAATAACATTATGCGTCGATACAACTCTCACAACGTCACTATATGTTTCTGGAGAACCCCAATGATTATGCGCAACAAGATGAGTGCAGATATCTATTATTGCTTGAGCTATTATCTGAAGATTCCTTTCTACTGCAGATTGCATTGTTTGATCAAGAAGGAATTGTTCCTCCGTCATTTGCTCAATACCTTTCAAACGAGTGACTCGTTCGAGAATTGTATCCAAACGCAGTTTCACAACAAGTGGATCTACAGCTACTATCGTCACGCTCCTAATGATTGTTTCAAGTAGTTCTCAATGTAGTATTTCCAATCAGGATATCTACTAAGAACATACTCTACGAAACATGGCCAGACATCTTGGTTCTTTGAATACAGAAGTTTACCATCGCGTACTACTCTATAGAGAAGTGTTAGATCTGCAAGATTCAGAAGAGTGACGTCAACCTTGGGGGATTTTTCTTTGTCAACAAAATCAAAGAGAGAGAGCAAATCACCAAAGGTTTTCTGTAGTTCATTCCTATGATTAGAAACTTGAACTCCAATATCAATGTCACTTTGTGGATGGGTATCCCCAGTTGACTGAGATCCAAAGAGGACTATAAAATCCAAGTCATC
>CAZMBV010000296.1:0-1645 GCA_964564335.1 uncultured archaeon | reverse complement strand
GCACTACGGGATTTCTTCATCTGACGGTGATCTTCAGATAATTTGATTGCTTGGATGTGCTTGTCTGTAATGTCTTCGATTGCGGGTTTACAATTGTGTACAGCACCAAGAGATTGCTTAAGCTTGTCAGTTCCTACTAGAATCTCGGTAAGTTCTGAATAGAAAGGATGTAGTCGATCTATTGAGGGAAATTGTTCTACTGCGTCATTTATTTTTGTGTTCACTTGCTTTGTGAATTCCTGAAGCCTTGAAATCTCTCTAATTCTAGATCGTTCAACTCTCTTCATTCGAAGGGAACTCTTCATACTAAGACGCGTGGACCTATTGTGAGCAAATTCGATTATCTCCTCTGCACTCATAATTGTAGGAATATTTGCAAAGGGATTTAGTTGGCGCAAATTGAACATCTCCAGATTTCTACAAAATGGAACAGTTCACAAACGTTTTAAAACTAGCAGACGTGACCAAATTATACGAACTCTATCATGGAGGCTCATTTACTATGTCATTTCCTACTGGTGCTACTGTTGTTGGAATAAAATGCACAGATGGTGTTGTAGTCGCGACTGATACATTGATTAGCTGGGGCACACTCGTACTTAGTGAAAAAGGCGTCAAAGCTTTCAAACTCACTGATACTATTGTTTTAGCCTCCGCAGGTTTGACATCTGACTACCAGATGTTGGTAAACAGACTGCAGGCTCAAATCAAACTCTACGAGCTGAATCAGAAGAAATCAATCACTGTGAAATCATTATCAAAGATGATTGCTAACACACTCTATTCCACAAGAATGTCACCACTCTATGTGCAGACTGTGGTGGTTGGAGTTGACGCAAATGGTCCTCAACTCTATACTTTAGATATGGGTGGTTCACTTATACCTGATGAGTTCACTGCTGCGGGTACTGGTACTAGTACCGCATACGGTGTTCTAGAGAATTATCTCAAGACTGAAGTAACCGTCAAGGAAGCTGAAGAAATAGCTATCAAGGCTGTCCAAGCAGGTATTGCAAGAGACATTCAATCTGGCGGTGGCATCCATATCATGAGCGTGACTGATGCTGGCGTCACAGAGCGTACTGTCAATTAGTGCGTGTGCAATTATTGAGTTCACATTCACTCATCTTCAGAACCCATTCCTCATCAAGATATAGCGTAGCAGCTCTAGTGGGGCTTCTTGAGCTTGATCGCCGACTCGTCGACCTTGATATTCAAGCTCCTCTTGATTTATCATTGAAATCTATTCAAAAGGCCATTGAGAGAGGTCCTACAATTATTGCTCAATCAGTGATGAGCACGCAAACCGAGAGAGTCTATGGTGAGGTCAAAGAGATTCGTAACCATTTTGGAGATGCTGTAACCGTTGTAGGGGGAGGAGCTCATGCAAGTATTCGCCCGAAGGAACTACTTACGAATGGATTTGATTATGCTGTCGTGGGCGAAGGTGAATACGCCTTTCCAGAAATGATTTGGTATTTGATGAATAATAAAGATCCATCAGGCATATCTGGTGTTGTCAACAAGGAAACAGAAGAAATCCCAGTTCCGAAAGAACTCCCAATTGTTAACCTGGATGGATGCCCACCTTTTGCATTAGAAATGAATATTCTAGGACCTATTGAGGTTACAAGGGGTTGCCCTT
>CAZMBV010000295.1:0-1681 GCA_964564335.1 uncultured archaeon | reverse complement strand
TATCACTTCCAGGAGTAATACCAGGGCTGATAACATTCATCAGAGCATTCTGTCCTTCCTTTGCCAGCCGGTCAAAGACAGGAGTCTTTGCGGCTTGAAGGGGAGTCTTTCCACCAAGTTTAGGAAGTGGTCGGTCTCCTACGCCGTCCATTACGACGAGGACGGCTTTCCGTTTGTTACTCATTGACTAGAATTTCCTCCAAGCAATTCTGAATTCATTACCGGGATATGCACATTCTCCACCGAGGATATCTTGAATCTCAAGAAGTCTATTGTACTTCTCGACTCTATCACTTCGAGCAGGTGCACCGGTCTTTATCTGACCAGCAGAAAGAGCAACTGCAAGATCTGAGATGAAGGTGTCACTAGTTTCTCCACTTCTGTGACTCACAACAACACCCCAACCAGCTTCATTAGCTATTCGAGCCGCCTCAATGGCTTCTGTGACCGTACCAATCTGATTTACCTTCAAAAGGAGGGCATTGCCTGCCTTCTCTTCGATAGCACGTTTCACAATCCTAGGATTTGAAACTGTCAGGTCATCGGTTACCACTTGTGTCTTTGTTTTTCGTACATAGTCAGTGAAGTCGCTAAAGGCTTCTTCCTCGAAGGGATCTTCGACAGTAGACAATGGATATGTTTTCTCAAGATCAATATAAAATTCTAAGAGCTCAGAAGCATCTAGCTGTTTACCATCAATGGTATATTTTCCTTTCTCATAGAATCCACTAGCTGCTGCATCAAATCCTAGAACAACTTCCTTTTTTGGTTTGTACCCAGCTTCCTCAATAGCAGCCATAATTGCTTCAAAGGCGTCTTTAGTAGATTTCAAACCAAATCCACAGAATCCTCCCTCGTCACCCACATGTTTGCTCATTCTCCCGTACTTGGCAATCAGACCTTTTCCTAGAGTATGATAGACCTCACTGATGCATCGTAGAGCATCAGGAAAATTCTTTGCCCCTACTGGGAGAATCATGAACTCCTGTATCGCAAGGTCATTGCCAGCATGAGCTCCACCGTTAATCACGTTGGACATGGGAACAGGTTGGAGATATCTGACAGGTTTCCCAATTACCTTCGTTCGAAGATACTCGAAAAGCTCCATATGTAGATGGGATGCTGCCGCTGCGGCAGTAGCCATTGAAACGGACAATATAGCATTTGCACCAAGTTGTCCCTTTCCTTTGCTGGGGTCTAGTTCAATAAGTGCTTTATCAACTTCACTTTGTTTCAATGGATTAACAGATAACATTGCTTCACATATTGTTGTGTTAACGTTCTTGACTGCACGAGTCACACCTTTCCCTTTGTATCTCTTGCCTCCATCTCTAAGTTCTACTGCTTCATGAATGCCAGTAGAGGCGCCGCTAGGAACCTTTGCTACACCTTTCGTACCGTTAGAGAATAGTACTTTGGTCATTAACGTGGGATTTCCACGGGAATCAAGAATCTCAATTGCATGAATCTTTGCGATATTTACCATTATGCTCACCAAGCATGTAAAACAATGCTTACTATCATTGAAAATGGATAAGTTCTTGGTTTTATGTTAATCCATGTGAACGTCATCCGAAATAAGATATATGAATTATAAGGGCAATGCCTATTATCTCTCTTGTCCCTGCAATTTGATATTGGTGGAATAACTCATGGTCTTTGAATCAGCCAACTCTAAGAT
>CAZMBV010000294.1:0-1703 GCA_964564335.1 uncultured archaeon | reverse complement strand
CAGTTCGACAGTTTTAAAAGAATCAGGTAAGACCGCGCAGAAGAGTCTGTTCCTATTTGGAATAGGCAGAATACCGATGAAGAAATAAACTGAGGTAAATGGTAATGCCAAAACCGAGTTTTGTTGAATGGGAGCCCACTGAGGAACTTCAGAAGAAAGCCCTCGAGGCTCTAGAAATAGCCAAAGATACAGGTAGAATAAAGAAGGGAATTAATGAAGCGACCAAGAGTATTGAGCGCGGAGTAGCCCGTTTAGTGATTATTGCAGAGGATGTTGAGCCCCCTGAGATAATCATGTACCTTCCAGGTCTTTGTGATGACAAGAAGATCCCCTACATATTCATCCAGAATAAGGGAGATCTTGGTAAAGCTGTTGGAATAGAGAGACCTACTGCTGCCGTCGCAATAATTGTTGATGGAAAAGCAAAGGATCTAGTTGACGACCTAGTCGAGAAGATTAATGGTCTCCGTAAGTAAGATTCAGGTGATGCTTTCGATGAGTAAAGATGAAGAAGCAACTCTAGCTATTCCTGCCGAAGTAATCCAGCTCTTAGGACGAACAGGTGTGACCGGCGAAATCACCCAGGTTCGTGTGAAAATACTGGATGGTAGGGATAGAGGAAGAGTCCTGACTCGAAACGTTAAGGGACCCGTAAGAGAAGGAGATATTCTCATTCTAAGGGAAACCGAAAGGGAAGCCCGTAAAATGAGGAGGCGTTAGTTGTGGTAGGGACCCAAAAGTGCACATTCTGTGGCAAGGACATCGAGCCTGGAACTGGTATTGCATACGTCCAGACTAAGGACGGAGCAGTATTATGGTTCTGTTCTAACAAGTGCAAAGTTAACAGAGTGACACGTCGCATGAAGCCAAGAGATACAAAATGGACCACTGGATATCAAAAAGGCGGTAAGTCTTCACGCTAGACGATTATTTCTGTGTAAATAAAGGAACCAAGGGTGGCTTTTGCCACCTTAGGTTTCTAATCTGTTTTTTCTGCTTCTTCAATTACGAAGTCAAACACGACTTTAGCAAGTGTGTCTGTATCATTTTTCTCGATACCAGCAGCATCTTTTGCAAAGAGTTCTTTCAATGAATTGAGGACGTTATCAGAGGTGTCGCGGTTCTCTATTGCATCTTTTACAGCTCTTCGTAAGTCCATGGTATAATCAGCATCACCGGTGAGGTGTTTCTGAATGTACGCCTGTGCAATCTCCTCCGCATCTGATGATTCCTTGAGTTCACTTTCGGTAGTCCATAATTTTATCTCATCTGTAGCAGTTACGGGAGCGTCTGATGCATGAGCGATATTAATTCCAGCCCAGATACCATATTTTCCTCTGAGAGAATCGGGCGATGCTTTCTGTACGAATGTTGCTCCGAGAGCATCACGGACACCTTGGATTACATCATCGGCTTCGAAAATCATAGCAAGAACTGGAGCCGAGGATATGAAATCTACCAACCACGGGAAGAATGGTTTTTCTTTGTGTATTGCATAATGCATCTTTGCTAATGACTCTGGTACTTTCATCTCTTGGAAAGCAACAAGTCTGTAACCTCTATCTAAGAGGGCTTTGAGAACTAGTGCACTAACTCTGCGACGCGCAGTACCATCAGGTTTGATAATTACAAATGATCGTTCCAAATCAAATCACCTATAGTTTGATACGCATTGACTGTATCTACACTTCTCGCGGTGAAAA
>CAZMBV010000293.1:0-1736 GCA_964564335.1 uncultured archaeon | reverse complement strand
TGGTGGGCTGTTGATAATTACATTCAGTTACATCCGGAGGATCTTGATAATCAGGAGCTTCTTGAGAAGACAAAGAATGAGAAAGAAATCTATCTGAAGTGGGGTAGAGATACTCTCAACTGGGGAATCTACATCTTTAGAAATCCATAGAAATAGATGGCGGGCCAAACGGGATTTGAACTCTCTTAAATTTTGTACCAAATATGACCCTATTTGTCACGCCAAACAAGATAAGAGCCTCGTCATGGATCAGGATAGTCAGGAATGACTCTCAGAACAGAATATTGAAGCCGCTTTATGAAGCCACTTCCCCTTCTGAGTTCAATTAGTTCGACTCGGGATTCAATCGATTTTGCATGACGGATGAGGATGGCGTATTTCAGTATAATAGGAATCGCAAAGGCAAGAGAAAATCCAGAAGTCAAGGAGAAACTAATGTCATTCAGAAAATGACTGGTGGGTATTCCATAGACAGTCCCTTCCAGAAGGGATATCATTTGGAGCGGCAAAAACTGAATCAACCACCAACCAAAAAGAATCATGTACATTCTTGTACTGAGTTCAACCTCTCCCTCTTTCCTCACAACATCAAGTTTCGTTGTGATGAAGTTGGACAGAAACAAACCGATTATCATTCCAAAAATACTTGAAGTAAAGACTACTATCCGTGATAAATCAGGGCCTAGTAGTAACAAAACGACTTGGTCGATTGGAGAAGGTGCCCCACTGAGATAATTGTAATATATGACTAACCTCGGGATGTAAAATAGCAGTATTAGAGCACCTACGAAACTGAAGACGGCGGGGAAAATCACAAAGAAAAAGGCGCGAAGATAGCTAGGATTTGTTTCTTCTAACTTTTGCTCTGAAACATCCTTACCCAGCATATCAACACCAAGATATTATGAATCCCTAAGAATATCACTGTTTTGTATCATATCCCGAAGTGCCTCAATGTAATCATAGCCCAAACGAACCTAGATTCTGTTCTCAGATTTCTATTTATGAGTCCATTTTGTTCTCCTATCAGTTTTCAATCTCAAAAAAATCTTAGAAGTAATGGCGGGCTAGGTGGAAGTGTTTGGTGGAAGAGAACAATCGAATTCCTCAAGTCACATCTAGAATAAGATTGCGAATTTGATAGTATAAATCGTTCATTAATATGCAATAGATATATTTCTCGAAAAGATGAGCCAGAGATGTCAACTAGCATAAGTATCGCTATATTTGCTCTAACAACTATCACTACATAATCGAGGAGAATATAATTGAAGTGGAAAATATCGAAAAAATCTGTGACATGCGCAAAATGTGGTAACACTTTGAGTCAAGATGAGGTTAAAAGAATCAGGTCAGGTGTTCCCACCTCTTGTCGTAGTTGTGGTCATACTATAATCATCAATCGCCATCTGGATTCACTAGAACAGGATGATAGAGATGAGGGTAGAATGGTGCACCCAGTTGGACGACTCAGCATCGGTCAAAAAGCCCAACCATTAGATATAGAAACTCAGAAGTTTGGTGATGCAGATGATAATGAATCTCACGATTATTTCGCTCCAGCAACATTTCAAGAATTGCCAGATTCTGAGAAACTGGATGCACCATCTTTTGAAAAGATGTGTCCATATTGTGGTCATGCGAATAAGTCAGGAAAGAATGTCTGTGAATCTTGCGGAGCCTCAATCTGATAATTGCGTATCGAACACATCATCAATTTGAAAATAGATGGCGGG
>CAZMBV010000292.1:0-1788 GCA_964564335.1 uncultured archaeon | reverse complement strand
AGTGGCGCCCCCGCCGGGATTTGAACCCGGATCTCAAGAGATCCGCTCCAAGGTGTCAAACCACAGTGGATTGACAGTCTTGAATGCTAGAGCTTTATCTACCAAGTTAGCATCAACAGTTTGAAATACTATTTTGAACAAAATGCAGTATAGCTCCGTTTCGTGTGTGCTAAGTGTGAGGTGGGTCAAAGGTGGCTACAACACCGATTATCGTTGCTAAGGATATAACTAAACGATTTGGACAGGTCTTAGCCCTTGATAATTTCAATCTCAGTACAAGCAAGGGCATCATAGGACTCATTGGACCAAATGGAGCTGGAAAGACCACATTTCTCAGGATTCTACTTGGGCTGATTCCACCTGATGAAGGGGAGGTACGAGTAATGGGACTTGAGAGTCAACATGACTCATATGAGATTAGACAGCGCATTGGCGTACTTCACGAGTATCCGCTCTATCCCCCATCAATGACTGTAAATCTATTTCTCGAACGCGTTGCAAGACTGTACACAGACAGAGAGAATGTCGTTGAGTTGTTAGATCAGGTCGGGCTTGAGAATGCAGTACAACGTAAAATTGGCAAACTGTCGGCAGGGATGCGGCAGCGTCTTGGAGTTGCACAGGCACTGATTGGCAAACCTGAGCTGGTGTTCCTTGACGAACCCACATCGAACCTCGACGTGATGGCCAGAAGGGAACTATTGAAAATGCTGACACAGGTACATGAAGAGAACGGTGTATCCTTCTTCATCATTTCCCATGTATTGTCCGAACTTGAGCGAGTATGTAGTGATGTCGCCTTCATCAAGAAAGGAAGAACTATTGTTGTAGGTCCGCTCCATGAGGTCATCAAGCAGTTTGCCTCAAGTCAATATCATGTTGTTGTTTCGAATCCACGCTTGATTGTTGACGACCTTGCTAGCATTGAAGGCATTGAAAACGTGGAGATTGCTGGTGTAAAGACCATATCCATTGCCCTGAAAGATGGTAAACAGGATTCGGTATTACGTGCTATAGAAGAAATTGCCCGGAGAAAGGATGTGCAGGTGTATGAGATCGAGAAGGCAAGTACTCTCGAAGAGGCTTTTCTAAAGGTGATGCAACATGAATAGGAGCCTGCAGAAGATCAGAGCAACATTTGAGTTAGAGTTAGATGTTTCATTTCCGTTTCCAAGCACAGGAGTGATTTTCCTGATTCTATTCCTGATAGCTATAGGGAGTGTTTTGTTAGAGGGGTGCTTCATTGCAATTGCTATCGCACCACATCCGCCAGGGGTTATACCACTCGATTTCGATTACATTGTATGGGCACAGCAAAATGCAGATTTCAATCTACTTGCAGGACCACTCTTCAATTTGATTCTATTCATCATCATTGTCATACCTATGCTATCTGCATTCAAAGTGGCAGGTCCAATTGAGGTTGGCCTACTGAAGACGCTCCTGACATACCCTATTCGAAGACGAGACCTTCTGGTTCTCAAGGTAGTTGAGATGTTGATCTTGACAGTTCTTCCAATCACTATTGGGGTGCTCATGGGAGTAGTTCTAATCCAATGGGTGAGCATTGGTCTGACTTCTTTTGTGCTCCTGCTCTCCTTTTGGGTGATGGCCTCTACTATACTTTCAACATCAGTCTTCCTATCATTGGTCACTCAGAGTATGACCAAATCCGCTTTTGGTGGAATTGCAATCTGGGTAGTGCTCTATCTTGTTGCCGCGGTGACATATATTCCCAATGTAATCCGGGGGGCTTTGAATCCTGTGAATCTCGTGCTGAGTTATTTT
>CAZMBV010000291.1:0-1816 GCA_964564335.1 uncultured archaeon | reverse complement strand
AATTATCCACCTCTTCATCTCTTTTTATTAGAATAACTTCAAATTACCGAAAGATACTCGATGTTAGAAGATTGAAGCTATCTGTAAGAAACAAAGACCTGACTACAAGGAAGTAGATCCAAGTCATTGGGTGTTATGTCATGTGGTAGAGTAACAGAATATTATTGAAGTATTTGATCAAAAATGAGTGGAATTTCTGAAAAGGTTGAAGTGAACTAGCCAACAATGCAAACTTGTACCCGAGATAGTGGTTTTTGTTGTTTTTTCGAGTATAGTTGAACGTTTATACAACTCATATAATAATTTACTAATCTATTATTTATATACTCTATGAAAAATAGGGTTTCATAACACTTCTTTTTACAAATACGGTTATTATAACAAATTCTAATCTAGAGGGAATTCAATTATTCTACTTCTGCAACCATAGTATCACCAGTATGTTTTGCAACGTGCTGGCTAGCGAGAATGGAGTTAAAATCAATGAGCGATTTGAAAATGTTAACGAAAATAGCATTGCTGGCCTATGGAATTGTAAATCTGCTATTTGGGATCATGTACGTCTTGATGGCTGAGACCCTGATAGCTTCGATGGCTCCTCCTGGTTGGGAGCTTAATGTATTCCATCCAAAAGTGCTTGGTGGGTTCCTTGTTATCATTGGTGTTTTTTGTTTTCTAATGCTTCTAAACAAGAATTGGTATTGGATTAACATCAAGGTTGCATACATGGCTCTATTTGCCTTTATCATTCCTATGATCATTGGGCAAATACTTGTGTTAGCGCTTCTAGTAACAACACCAGCGTTTGTTGCAGAAATGATGTTTGAGATTCCTCTTGAGGCATTCCTACTAATTCTTGGAATCGTTGGATACCTAAAGCAGGGTGACTAAGGAAGACGGGAGGGGGAGTTACCCTTCTTTGAGCTTTGATAGATTTGAAGGACCATCTTGTTCAATATAAGAAACGGATGATTCAAATAAAAGTTCAATGAGGTGATTTCACCCTCTTTGATTTCTTGTTTAATGGTCGTGGTAGAGGTGGAGTACATTCAGAAGATAAAGCAAGATTTTGTTGACAAGAGTATGTTTCAGTCTTGGGAAATCATCAGAATGAGGATGCAAGGCAAACAACGTACACTTGTTCATCCATGTAATATGAAAAAGAACCTACTAGCAGAGTTGATACCAAAGAAGTTCAATGTCAATGAGATTCTTCAACTTATTCCAATGAAGCAAAAGGAGATTGCAAAAAGGCTCAATATATCCACACTACCCAGTGATCGACCATCTGGAATGTTGGGTCAAACTGCATTGTTCGAGATACTCCGTAACAAGGGATTTAATTTCAAGAGTTATTTAGACGAATTTCATAAAAATTGGGAACAATCACATGTAGAAGGGTACATCCTCCTCTTCACACTTGGTTATCTTCACTACCTTCGGAGATTCTTTGAGTATCCTCCTATTGATCTTGTGAAATTTCTTCTCGAACCAGTAACACGCTACCAACTCGCTATTACCTGGGATGAAAACTGGGTCACCCGGATTCTTACAAATATCTTCAGTGTGAGTCCAATCAATATGCCAAATGAAAATATACGCCAAATTATGCGGAATCTGATGGGTGTACAAGATGCATGGGGCATGACTGTACAACGAGTGATGAAGTGGACTGGTGAGTCTCGAACAAATTCCTCTCATCACATGGATATCATGAGAGCTTCTTGGTTGGAACACCGCTTCAGATTAGTCGGTAAGAATACTGGAACAGTTAAAATCCTCTCGAAGAGTCAGTCGACCACCCAGATAATGCCTT
>CAZMBV010000290.1:0-1837 GCA_964564335.1 uncultured archaeon | reverse complement strand
GCTATTATATTGCCAAAAGTCTTGACAAGATCTCTAATCTCAATTGGATTCATCCCGAGTCCCTCAACTTTCACTGGATAACTCTAATTCGCACAAGCTGCTCATAAGTAATTAACCTTTAGCAATTTATGCTCTTCGAGAATAGCTAAACACCTTTCTATAAGATTCCACATTAATCACATTCAACACTATGAGTTTTGATCATATGTCTACTCTCACAGCTGAGAAAATGGAATATTCAAGTTCTTTCTCTCCTTTTCTGGTGACTTTCATGACTCAAACATGATAGGACGAGAGAGGGATAATTGAATGATCAGCTTTTCTCTTTCGTTCTCATTTGAGTTCTTTTACCTCTCTCGCTCTCTGGAATAAACAAGTCCATTATGGATCTTGCTGCGGGTTCAACGTCTTCAGGATCGTAATTTGCGAGAACGAATACCGTATATCCAGTAATACCGAATTTTAGATACAACGAATTGAGTCCCGGAGCTCCACCTGCTAATCCTACAACCCTTGGATTCACATTTGGTTTTGCATCCAAAGGAATATAGACCATTCCACTATGCTCTTTGTCCAATAGAGCCTCATTAGCAATTGCTCGATCAAGTTTGAGTAAATCGTAGACAGTTGATTGACCGCCACCTGCACTACTTCCACGGCTTCCAATGATGAAGTAATTGGCTCTTCTCTTAGTTGGATGAATAGAACCATCGGGCATGTGTCGTGTGTATCCAGTGGCAAGTCTAGGTGTTATTGAATCTCTTTCGAAATGTCCAGAATCTGACATACCTGCTGGTTCATAGATATTCTTTTGGACATATTCATAGTAATCCATTCCTGATACAGCTTCGATAATCTTTCCAAGTACGACATATCCTGCATTACTATATAGATTCCCTTCTCCAGGTTTGAATTGGAGTGGTTCATCAATAAAGAATGGAATGAAATCATCTAGAGTTCTCAGGTTTCCATTTCCTGCATTGAATTTCTCATTGAAGTAATCACCCATCCCCGATGTAAATGAGATAAGGTGCTTGATTTTCACTTTGGTAGCAATATCCTCTGGAAATTCTGGAAGATATTTTCCTACAAGGTCTTCTAGTGATAGCTTGCCTTGTTGGAGAAGTTGTAAGATTGCAATCTTTGTGATCACCTTATTCAGGGACCCGATATTAAATTTGGTGTCAAGTTGATTGGGTACTTCGAAATTCTTGTTCGCATACCCATATGCTTTTTCGAATACAATCTCGTCTTTTTTTGCAACAAGGACAACTCCTGAGAATTTATCGGCATCAGCCATGTCATTGAATATCTTCTCAAATTCTTTCCTATCAAATTCGGCCATCGCAATCATTCTATTTCATTAAATCTATTCGATAATATCGAAACAATATGATAGCGTCGAACTTATAAACATACTTCCTTGAGTAATATATAGCAAACTTGGAGATGCACAATAATGACTTTGTTTGAACTCCTCTCAGATTCAGTACGAGCTCGTATCTATATTGAGATTCTCGTAAATAAAGAGATGACAGCACAAGAGCTCATGAAAGTAGTAGATGTTAAACGAAGTACGATGTCGCATCATCTGACTCGATTTGTTGAAGAAGAGGTCTTGAATGTACGCGTGCAAAGTACGGGTCGACCAGTGAAATACTATCAAATCAATCCCAGGCATAGTGAGGAAATTGTGATCAAAAGCGATGAAGATGAAAAGATAGCTAGACGGCGAATGTTCCTTGAATCTGCATCTGCTCATTTACAGGTCATATCTAATTTCATTCTTGAGCAAGCTAAAAAGTCTGAACAAGAATTAGCAAAGACAAGGAAATCC
>CAZMBV010000289.1:0-1847 GCA_964564335.1 uncultured archaeon | reverse complement strand
TCATTGAAGATTATTGATGACTAAAAGCTTACATTTATTGCGAAGACTGTTTCTTGAGGATATGTGTGGTAATCCATGATGGATGCTCGAGATCAGGAAAGGCCAACTTTTACTTTGGCTATGGCTAAGGAATTAATGAAGAAGCACTTTGCCTTCGATGGGACCATAACAGAAGTCAAGGAATTGCCAAGTGAACGTGATCAGAATTTTTACATCAGGTCATCCTCTGGTCAAGAATTCGTTCTCAAGATATCTGCATCATCAGAAGCCGTTGAAACTCTAGAAATGCAGAATTGCGCTATGCGCCAGCTTTCTGAAAATATGGCAAGGCAATCATCGTCTTTAATCTATAAGTCGAAGGGTGGATTAGAAATTGAAAAAATAGTAGATGCAAAAGGTAAACAGCACTATTTGAGACTACTCTCTTTCTTACCGGGGAAACTTCTTTCGCAGGTCAATCCTCTCAATTCTGAACTTCTTGTAGACTATGGGAGATTCATCGGTTCGATTAGTCATGCATTCAAAGGATTTGACCATCCTGCATCTCATCGGGATTTCTATTGGGATTTGAATAAAGCTGGGAAAGCAATTAACAATTATTTGAAACATATCGCAGATGTGGAACAGCAAGAATTAGTTAGGTATTTTCTTGAACTCTATGAAGACCTCGTTCTACCTCTCATCGATACTCTGCGATCTAGTGTTATCCATAACGATGTCAATGACAATAATGTTGTAGTATCACATCCTCACCTGAACGATAAACGAACATTTGCCATTCTAGATTTTGGTGATATGGTTCATTCTTGCACCATTAATGAATTGGCAATAACTATTGCTTATGCGATACTCGAGAAATCTGATCCGATTTCGGTCGCTCAGGATATTACTGCTGGATACCATACTATCTTTCCAATCTCAGAGTTAGAACTTGAATTGCTTTTTCCATTAATTTGTGCTCGTCTTGCTACAAGTGTTTCAGTATCTGCCTATCAGAAGACATTAGAACCAGATAATGAGTATCTTACTGTTAGTGAAGCTCCTGCATGGCAGGCTCTTGCTCATCTTAGGGAAGTTCCTCCCCGATATTTTACATACTGCCTTCGAGCTGCTGTAGGTTTAGAGCCCTGTCCTAGTTCTGCTGAAGTAAGGGAATGGATGATTGACAACGCTAGAGAATTCGTAAGTCCAATTGGAACATCTTTGAATAAAACGAATAGTGTTGTTATCGATCTAAGTGTCGGAAGTACTGAAATCTCTTCACCACTGCAACTTGCGGATTTCAATTCTTTTTCAGAAGTGCTTACTCACAAATTCAACCATGATGGGATTCAGGTTAGAATTGGGAGATACGATGAACCTCGATTAATCTACAGTGGAGAACAATATGCTTCTGAAGGAGGTGAAACCCGTTCTGTTCACATAGCTGTCGATCTAGTGGTTGATGCAGGGACTCCGGTTTATGCAGTATATGATGGAATAATTCATAGTTTTCAAGATAATGACAAGCCATTGGATAATGGACCAACCATCATTATCGAACATAAGACGACTTTTGATGGTCTCTCATTCTACGTGCTTTATGGTCATCTTAGTAGAGATTCACTTACTAAACTAGAAGTTGGAAAAGAAGTAAAGAAAGGCGAACAGATTGCAACTGTGGGACAATATCCTGAGAATGGTGGATGGCCACCTCATCTTCATTTTCAGCTTATCACAGATATGATGGGTCTCTCTGGTGATTTCTTTGGAGTTGCTCCACCCAGCAAACGCGATGTTTGGTTGAGTATCTGCCCAGACCCAAATCTCATTCTACAGATACCTGAGTCCCTCTTTCCAGAACCCCG
>CAZMBV010000288.1:0-1850 GCA_964564335.1 uncultured archaeon | reverse complement strand
CAGGCCCTGGCGGGAACAGCACTAAGGAAGGGTGGTGGAGCCCCAGAGGTTGCCGCATTGAGAATAGCACTGATCCGCCCTTCGATTACCGACATACGGAATGTAGGGGCCATCGCACCTTTTTTTCTCTTCAATACATTAAACGATGCATTTCTTTTTCTCTACAAAGTGTCTTCAGCTTGTTCTACAATATCCTTGTATACAACATGAATGAATCCTTGGTCGAATTCATACTCCTCTTTTAGCATAGTATCTTTCTCAGCTTTGCTGAAATATTTCATTGCAGACTTGAAAAATATCTTGTCTTCTTTTTCAATATGTTTTGGATAAAAATTCACAAGCTGTTGTATGGTATTCACAATCGTCATAATAGCTGCATTATCGCCTTTCTCATACCTCGTCTTTGCTTCAACAAGTTGACCTGTGAGTTTTCGTCCTAACTTATGATCCTCTATCAGTTCATCCATCATCTGTTTATCTGCAGGTTTTAGTTCCTTCTTCTGAAGGTCGCGAAACAAGATTTTCTCTTCTTTTCCATGATGGCATGCGTCTGCATAAATTCTGATGAAGTTCACTGCAGTTTCAATAAATTCTGGGTCTGCTTCACCTTGTTCTTGAATTCGTTGTAGATTTCCTGCCATTACGGTTATCATTCTCTCGATTAAGCGATGCTCAATCATAAGAGGACCAATTGGAAGTACCAATTCTTCAATCTCCATTTTCAAATACTTGCAGAATTCTACGGTTTTCTGTAGAACTCAGTTTCTAACAAGCAAATAACCAAAGAAACTTTCTAAATTATACATCTTACTTTATGGACGTATTCATAGTAGAATCATAATTTTCATACAAAAGAAACCAACTAATTCTCAACACTCCCTTGTTTTGGATACCCTACTGTTTGTGCAAATAACACAATCTGATTATCACTTAGATTCAATTCCTTGGCAATGATATCCTTATCACAATTGTGAAACCAAGCAGCCAAACCTTCCGAAGCAGCGTAAAGATAAACATTCTGAGCAATAAATCCTGTATCCGTGTAATAGTATGATGTCTGTACCTCTGGGTTTCCGATATGTGGGTCAGGTTGGTCAGGTCCAAGATCATAGCGGGAAAGATTTGCAATGTAGATGATGTTTAATGGTGCGTTACCTATCTGTTGAACTGCGTACCGTCTTCCACTCATCTTGCGATAATCACCTGCTAATACAGGTTTTAATTGATGAGGTGAGGCTTCATACAAATAGACACCATCCTTTAGTATAACATAGAGATTGATTTCCTGCGAATTGCTGGCTGAAGGAGCAGTTCTTCCTAGATTCTTGAATGATGATGTCTGCTCTCGATTGACACCGGAGGCGGCCCAGAGGAGGTTTGAGAGTATATGTATAGGAATTTCCTTTGAACTGATATTTCGTTCAGTTCGTCTTATTTGAAGCGCTTCTAAAAGCGTTATTCCGCCCTTTTTGGATGGGGCGGGTAAGTCGATTATTACTAATTCAGGTGTTTCGTCATTTTGATTGGACATAATCCTTGACTCCTATTCGCTAATTCGTGCCATACATATGTTGTTTTCAAGTCTATTGTTAATCATCTTCATGGGTTTAGTGATTCTGAACTCTGAGCAATCATGCCCTCTAATTTTTCTTGGCAACGTACAACAATGTTTAAGAGAAAAATGCGGTCAGCACCTTCTCAAGCTGAGGTTTCCTAGCTTGGAGGTGCTCGTTTTCAGAATGAGCACGGAGCAATAAGGAGCTGGATTGCTATTGATTGCATCATTGGCAATTCAGCAAACATCCAGTGTGCTCTGCACACGAGGGTTCAAATCCCTCCCTCAGCGCCAC
>CAZMBV010000287.1:0-1935 GCA_964564335.1 uncultured archaeon | reverse complement strand
AAATCTTCTAGCTCGGAATCTCCGAGAAACGAGCATAATTTGCTTCTTGTACTCTTAGTATATGAGGGCGTACAGAACGCCTAAGATAATATTTGGAGCGCATGAAAAATGGGTGCTAAAACACATGCTTACGAGCGCCGACTTCAGTTGAAACACTTCTTTGATGACCGAGTCAGCGGGCAGACCAGAAGGACTTGGTGTGAGATGCAAGTTGCTATGCCAGAAAAAGCCGATGAGGGTTGGGTAAATGATGGAAAGATTCGAATCATGATTGGGGAAGATAAAGATCTCAAAGCATCTTTCCTCCTTTCGTTGGATGAGGCTAGTCGATTCGCAAAGAATCTGACGATGGCTATTGAAGACCACGAAGCTGAAAAAGCAAAACTCTGGAGAGAATAAATACTAAGAAAAAGGTCTGTCCTGCACTTATTGTACAGGCAGATACTCTTTTTTTCAACTCAAATATGCTTTGTATTTCTCCAGAATAGTTTTATCAAAAGAAATGTATCTCCTTTTCTCACGAGTTGGGAGATTACATGATGAGTTGTTTAATTGTTCTCAATGGTTTCGAAATGCTTGTTAACTTCGGAACTCCCATGGATGATATTGTAGCTACATTGCCTTATGTGATACCGCTTTTATTCATTGGAACGATTCTCATTCTATATCAGAGACATCTACCTCAGGATGAGTTGAAGCGGAACTTGATGGTACTATTCAGCATCGGTTGTCTATTCCTAGCTTGTGGGTTAATCGTATATGCCGCATCAGGAGCATTATGGTGGACGTTCGGATCGTATGCCTTTTTCTCAGCCGCATTACAACGTGTTACTGATATCATCTTTGGCTCAACAATAACTTCACTGGTTTATGTCAGCGGAGTTGGATTGTTATTCTTTCTTCTTGCTTACTTTGTGATTTCACCTCCTGAACCTGATTTAACTGGTCTAAGGGAGGATCTTAAGCTTACTAAAGAAGTGGCTCAATTATCAAAACAAGCTATCCATAAGCTCGAAAGTGAGAACAAAAAACTAAATGAATTCCTCTCAGAGAAAGAGGAGGCACTTGCAGCTTTAGAAGGTGAACTTGAAGCAATCAAGGAGGAGGTTCGTGAACGAGAAACCTCTCTCAAACTGATGGAAAAACAGCTCAAGAGAAAAGCAGGTCCATCAAAGACCGAAGATGAATTAAAAGCACAGCTTTTGGAAAGGGAACAGAGTATAGATTCTCTCCAAGTCGAAATCGCTGACCTACGTTTGGCTCTTGAAAATAGTGAAAAAACAGTTACAGAAACTAAGCATCCCACACCAGCCACGCACGCAATTGATGATCACAAGGTGAAGGAGCTCGAAACACAACTACATAGTATCCAAGCAAAATGGGAAGATTTGAGCCGACGTTCTGAAACAGCTTCACAGGTTTCAGATAGTGTGATTTCAGACCTTGTAGAACTCATTTCACAGGTAGAGTCAAGTAATCGAGAAGACTCCGCTAAGAAGACTATTATTTCATTAATTGAAGGCCTCGGCCGTTCAATGACCCGAGTAGCTCGCGAAGCTAAAGAGGTTGAGCTTGAAGAGCCAAAGATCGAGATGATTGGAGCAATTCTTATGGTCAACGAAATTGTTGATGCAATTAAGAAGATAGTTCGCGAATCCTAATCAGTTACTCAAAGATACAACTATTGTTCTAAGCAGTCAATGATATGGTGTATTTGCCTACACATAGCAATAATAGAACTCATAGGCCTTTTTAGGGAATTTGGAGTAATTTGAACTGATATTGATTGATAAATCCTATCCTCGTTGTTAATTATAGTGATAGAGGGCTAATGATGATTGGGAGTAGTACAATTCTTGCACAATGCTTAATAGACCCAATTTCATTCACCATTGTCAATCACATTACCCGTGGAGAACGCTATAGAGGAGATAT
>CAZMBV010000286.1:0-1971 GCA_964564335.1 uncultured archaeon | reverse complement strand
CTGCGCTTGCAATTGGTTGATTCAGGCTCATATTATGGACCTCTTTGATGTTTGTTTAAACACCTGATTGAGTTGCGTCAAATGGCATTCTGTTTTAATGCTTCCGTCGTGGACCGTTTTCCGAAACTTAGTCAATCTTGGACATCACAGTCCATGACCGATGTTCGGTTCCTGCTTCACAGAGGTCTGCTTTGTAAATCCCGAAGGATTTACGATAAGTCTTACATCCTCTCCACAGGCAGTTAGAGTCTCCGGCAAACTGACGGTGACTAGATTGAGTGCGGCGTTCAAGTCTCTATTTATTTTCAACCCGCACTCTTCACATTCATACTCCCTCTCTGAAAGGGATAGTTCCTTCTTCTTATGTCCACAGCCAGAACACTTCTTTGATGAAGGAAACGTTCTTGGTACCACTTCGAGTTTTGAACCATACCATTGGCATTTGTACTCCAGTTGTCTTCGGAACTCGTACATTCCAATGTCTGCGATTGCTCTTGCTAACCGTCGGTTCTTCATCATTCCTGACACTCCCAGGTTTTCGATCACTATCTTACTGTGGCTCTTGGTAAGATATGTCGTCAACTTGTGCAGTGTGTCCTGTCGAACATTGAAGATCTTCAAGTGCATCTTAGTAAGTCTGAGCTTTGCTCTCTCTCGGTTCTTACTTCCTTTCTTCTTCCTAGAAAGACTCTTTGATAATTTCCTTAACTTCTTGATACGTCTTCCCAGTGCTCGTGGATTCTGGAATGTTGTTCCATCAGAGCGCGTGGCAAGGTTCTTTACTCCTAGGTCGACGCCTACAGCATAGCTAATTATTGACTTCAGGTCTTTGGTAGATTCTTCTTCCACAGTGATTGATACGAACCACCTATTCGCCCTCCTCCTAACTGTGACGGGCAGTATCCGCCCTTTGCAATACCTCTTCCTCTTCTCCTTTATCCGTATCTTTCCGATTTTTGGAAGCTGTATCATCCTTCCTTCAAACTGTATTGTCCCATATAGTCTGAAACTATCATTCATACCCTTGCTCTTAAATCGCGGGAATCCAACTCTTTTTCCTTCTTTCAATCCACGATAAAAGTTCTGAAATGCTCGACCGAGGTCTCGTAAAGCTTCTTGAGGTGCACATTTGGAGCATTCGTACATCCAAGGGAACTGGGTCTTTTTGAGGCTGGTTAGAAGTTTATGTTGTTTCATGGGGTCAGTGAAGCGGTCATTCCCCTGATTATCCTTGTATAATTTGATTCTCTGGTCAAGCCCCCAGTTGTAGGTAAAACGTGCGACTCCCGCATGTTGAAGTAAAGCAGTTTTTTGTACATTGTTTGGGTCGAGTTCGTATCGATAGGCTTTACGTATCATCATTGAAGTCGATAAATAGTGGTGATACAGTGATAAAAGCTCATACTAATTTCAAGTCAATCTTCGGTCATTAACTGATTTGGTCAATTGGGGAGAACCATACCAATTCAAGTTTGCATTCCCGAAATATCACCTATTAGATGAAGAATTGTGTGTAAATTCTAACAGTTTTTTGCCGTCGTGGACTCTTCAAGTGTTCTCATTTCTTCTTTTTCGTCTGTATAGTTGGAACATGAGGATTCATGAGAAGATCGATACTACCTGTTCCAAGGGGAATGAGTTGTCCCAAGATGACGTTCTCTGTAATGCCACGAAGAGGATCTTTTGTTCCAGCGATTCCTGCACCTAGAAGATGCTTGATTGTCACTTCAAAAGCTGCTCTAGCAAGAGCACTATTCTTCGAACCGGAAATACCATGACGCCCAATCTGCCGGATGTTACCATCAGCGGTCATCATGTCTGCGACTAGGATAATGTGTCGTACATCGACATCCATTCCTTGTTCATTAAGAACGCTCATAGCTTCTTTGATGATTGCATTCCTAGTTGCTTCGATTCCCAAAACTTGATAGATTTCTCTAAGATTATTGGTGTAGATTTTGTGGGGATTTA
>CAZMBV010000285.1:0-2006 GCA_964564335.1 uncultured archaeon | reverse complement strand
CACCTTGGAGCGGATCTCTTGAGATCCGGGTTCAAATCCCGGCGGGGGCGCCACTTTTATTTATCCTCATTACCTAGTCCAATATCATTCCTGTGTGGTGAGCAAGGAAGACGAGAGCCCTTGTCTTACCCTCAATTTCTTGTTTTAGTGACCTTCCGACTGCATGTCCTTCTTTGGTTTCCACCCATAATAGTACTGGACTTTCTTCAATAGGTGCCAATGTTGCATTTTGTATTTTTGCAGTCATCTTGAGCGCGTGCATTGGGTCTACACGACTGTCGCCCATAGCAGTCTTGAAGAATATAGCAGGATAGTGAATTCCTGATGCTGCATTATGGTAAGGACTGTAAGCATAGAGCCATTGGAATTCTTCCTTTATCTCGGGATCACCATACTCGGGAATCCATTGCTTTGCTACTAGAAATCGAGTGTATCGTATCATATCAAGAAGAGGAAGAGAACAATAAACACACTTGAACAAGTCAGGACGTTGTACAAATGCAGCACCGACTAATAGTCCACCATTGCTACCTCCTACAATACTAAGTGTTTCACGAGAACCAATGTTATTATCAATCAACCACTCTGCTGCAGATATAAAATCATCAAACACATTTTGTTTATTCTCTCTGTTACCTGCACGATGCCACTCCTGCCCATATTCATTGCCGCCTCTCAGATTTGGCTCAGCAACTACTCCACCATTCATAATCCAAGCGTAATTTTCAGGAGTATACCTCGGCGTAATAGAGTATCCAAATCCTCCATATCCAGTGAGAAGCACTGGAGTTGTAGATGATGGTTTGATGCTATTGAGAGATGACACAAACATAGAAACCTTGGTTCCATCCTTAGACTCATACCACTCCTGTCTTACATCTATAGACTCAGAATCTAAGTCTAGAGATGGACCTATCAGGAGATCTACACCAGTTTCAGGTTTATGGAAATATATTGAAGTAGGCTTTAAGAAAGATTCAGCCATAAAATAGAGTTGATCAGATTCTTTCAACGAGTATATACTATGAACCGTCATTGAAGTATCGAAATTGACCTCTTCGATTAGATGACTCGTTTCTGAGTCGTAGAGGCAGATTTTGCTCATTGCATTTTGTTCCTTCACCACTCCAATTTTGTTTGAAAGAACCACAAATTTATCTAAATCGGGAGTGATGACGCTATTATCTTCTTCATCCACTATAGTCTTGGGTTTTTTGATATCTCCTCCTTGTAGAAATTCTTTCAAATCATACATAATGATTTTACCATTTGGCGCATCCATCTGTGTGATGATGTATAATTTGTTTCCGTTAATGATTGGAAAGTTAATCACCGATGAAGCCGTAATTAAAGAAGAGAAACTAAGTGATACTGGATTATCTCGATTTACTACACTGACATAGATATCTGCCTTAGTGTATTGAATGTCCACAACTGATAGAACTGTGCAAGAATCATTAGCTACCATCCAGAGAACCGAATTTGGTTGTGTGTTCTCACCGAACACCTTTACATCGTTCTTATAGTCATCACCTAATTTGTGAAAGAAGATATGACGATTGTAATTCTCCTCCTCAGGAGAAACTGTGCCAGGAAGTGGATAGCGTGTGTAGTAGAAGCCTGAATTATCAGGCAACCAGATAAGACTACACATTCGTGTTTGGGGTATTTGTTCAGAGAATGTTCTCTTCTGTTCTACATCGATAATGTGCAGAACGCTCTTCTCGGTACCACCCTCTGAGAGCCCATATGCGATAAATCTACCATCAGGTGATGGATAATACCAATCGATTGCCACATGACCCTCAGATGATAGTTCATCAGTATTAATCAGCTCAATTCTGTTACCTTGGTTTTCATTTTGATAGAACAGAGAATATTGTTTTTTTCCTACTTCTCTCATCAGAAAGAAGAATCTTAGACCAGATGGTGTTTCACTGATTTTGAATGAATATCGAAGAATTGAATCGAAGCTGAGCAGTCTTTCTATACGCGCGTATGTTTGA
>CAZMBV010000284.1:0-2033 GCA_964564335.1 uncultured archaeon | reverse complement strand
TTGTAGTATTCATGAGCATATACTGTTACATTTATGTCAGAAGAACTTGTGGGAATATTAGGAGTCCATCCAACATTCACATAATCGGGAATATCATAATCAGCAATGCCCCAGTCATAATCGAATACTTCCTGATACCAACCAGCAACTCCTTCGTGCTCAACAACAACACCTGCTTCTCGGTTTTCAGAAATACTCTCTTCGCTCCAATTAATGCTACAAATTAGAATAATCCTACCATCAGCAATGAATGCTTTATTATGAAGGGCGGAAAAGAATCGAGTATCCATCCAGATAACAGGTATGTTTTCTTCTGCAAATGCAAGCGCAACTTCTTCGTTGTCATTCTGACCCGCATTCATGATAATTCGTACAGTAACACCTCGATGTTTTGCTGCAACGATTGCATCAAGTAGCTCATTTACAACTGCAGAGCTGTTACTCACATATGGGATCTCGATATCAAGAGTTGCTTGTGCACTATTAATAACCCACAACATAGCCTCAAGACTTGTATCAGGACTAAATACTGGTGTGACATTCATTTGACCGGAGAATTCACCTACGGTAGCAAAGGGACGTGGATAGTAGGATTGACTGACTGCACCCCAGTCTAGTACGGTTCCAGTTCCATCAACGCCTTCGTTGTAGTCGGAACCAATACTCCAATCATAATCAAAGACATTACGATAGTATTGAGTCACGACCGTATCAGTCATAGCAATGTTGAACTCACGGTTGCCTTCGCAATTTTTCTGAGTAAATCCACCTGAGCTTCCTGACTCCCATTCACTTAGCGGAAAACTTGGACGTGCCCAATTCCCTGCTTGGACAATGGTTGTATCATTATCAATTATGACAAACTTCTGGTGAGAAAATGTAAAGGTGTCAGAGGTCCAACGGACTGGAATTCCCAACTGGGTCAGGTTCCACATGGTGTAAACGTTGTAGTCGCCTAGACTCACAACACGTTCACTAATCATCACTTTGATATCTATTGATGGATTATCATTGTAAATCTCGTGAATCAAATTCAATATTCCAGGACTTGTGAACTGATATATTTCAACATAGATACTCTCTGTGGCGCTTCTTAGAAAGCGTGTAAGAGTTTCATTGCTGTAATCAGGACCCACAAAAGTTGTAACATTCATGTTTCTGTTGAAAGTTTGCAGAGTAAACTCAGCAGGCGCATATCGCTCTGTTGGAAGCGATGAGTACGCAACAGAAATTGATGGCATTATTAGCATAGTAATCAGGATTAGAACTGCATAGCGACGCACCAATTCTCACTCTCCAATATCATTTCATAACAACACGATGACTTATGAGTCGTTTGTTATAAGATAAAGTCAGAGGATTGTCTTATGGCAAATATCAAAGCTTTCTATAACGTTGAAGAGAACAAGAGAGAAGATATTCTCAAGGCATTAGATGATAACTTTGGACTCAAGGGAACCTATATTGAGAATTACATCTCAATGAGAGGGAAAGAAGAAAGTGGAATTGAAACTGTTAGATTAAGCATTGAAGGCGAAATAATCAAGATCATGGTAGTTCTGGAAAATGATACCCTATTGGATAAATTCAACGCAATCTTAGGAGAACCCAGAAAAATCAAGGGACGACGTCGATAAGCAGATAAAAATGAGATTGAAAAAAAGATATCACTGACAGGAACACCTTCCCTTTGCAAGGAGGCGTTCCTGTCGTAGCTCGACTCACTCGAAAGCGAGTTTTGTTGCAACGACCGAAATTACGCTTCTTCGATTGCGCCTTCAGGGCAGCTATCAACACAAGCATAACATTCAGTGCATTCATCTGCGCGAGCAACTAGGTAGACTGCTTTGTCGTTGACCTCATATAATGTGGGATCAACGGGGCAAACATCTGCACATGTGCCGCACGCTGTACATGCGTCGGTTACTTTCCAGATCATTTAGACCACTTCTTTACCAGACAATTATACATGTCCGACGAAGCAGAGCCCCTCGAATATGCATTTAAACTGTCGGGTTGTGGAGTGATTTTAG
>CAZMBV010000283.1:0-2036 GCA_964564335.1 uncultured archaeon | reverse complement strand
TGGTAGTACTGAAAGTCCATGCAGCTGAAAACCACATTAATTTCCTAAAATTATCATCTTGGAATGGTTTTGCAATAAGCTCAGAAAACTTTAGACTACGCTCAGGTAAGATCATTTTTGGCTCTGGTGTGGCAATGGTGAAGTAGATTGCAACCATACCAGAGATGAATGCTACAAAGAATAGAACTGAATATCCACCAGTTGCATTAATTCCATATACGACATCCCACTGTCCTATGAATTGCCCTCCTATCAGAGCAACAATGATTGCGACCAATCCTGTAAGGGTCATTCGAACGGAAAAAAACTGCCCGAGTCGATCTTGTGGTACAAGGTCTCTTAACCAAGAGTTCCAACTGGGAGCGCCTATTCCATTGAAGACAGCTTGGATTGTAACAAAAAGAACTAGTAGCACTAGGCTATACTCAATGCTTACCAGGAATGGAATGATTGCCATTCCATAGACAGCAAATCTGTTACCTATCTGAGTAATCAGGTTGAATCTTTTTCTTTTTCCTGCTCTATGAATAAGATAAACTGAAGGAATCTGAAGAAGCTGCGCAATAAAGGGAATAGCAGCAAGCACTCCAATCAATGTATTTGGAGCTCTGAGCGCTAATGCAAAACCTACAAGAAAAACACTCTCAGTAAGGGTCAACCTCACCTGTGTTGCTATCCCCTGCCATGTCATCATTTGCAGTCCATGCTCAATCTGCTCTTCTGTTAACATGCCATCTTCAGAGTTCATTCACTTCCACCAAGTGAAGTGGAATACGAATAAACTAGCAAATAAACCCAACTTTGCACACTCTAGTAGACTATAAGGAAGGTCTTTGAATGACGACAAATTGAATCAATTTTGGTTCAGTTTCTTATTTTCCACTCTGAGGATTTATTGAATTCTTTCTCCTTGCAGGGTCATCAGCTTTCAGAAGAACAAAGAATGCTATAATGAGGATAATTGATGCTACTGCAAAAGGAATCACTCCTATCAGACCGGAGTGTGTCGCTCCTTCTACAGGAGTTGCTGTCACGTCTGCGAGGAATCCAAGCAGAAGAGGTCCTACTACGAATCCAAAGTCACTAATCATCCGATAAAGTCCCATTGATATCTCTAGTTTGTCTTGTGGAGATACGTCTGTCACATAAGCAGCACCTGGGCCAGATAGACCAATTACTGCACCATATATCGCTAATGCTATTGACAGAGTTAGTAAGTTGGTAGAAAAGGGAATTAGCAAAGTGGCTCCCGCACTTAAAACCAGACATATTGCCAAGGGTTTCTTTCTTCCAATTCTATCCGAAATTTTTCCCATAGGCACAATTGTGAGTGCCGTTGTTATACCTCCAATTGTAAGAATAAAGCCAATCGCATCTGAGTTTAATCCTAGATTGTTTGCAGAAAAAAGAGGTACTAGTGTACTCCTTACCCCAGTTCGTAGAAAGAACATAGTAAAGACTGCAAATGTTACCAAAAGAAATGATGGATTGGATAGAACTTGTCGCATATCACGAACGATTTCCCGCAGATCCAGAGAAGAGTCCACGTTTCCAGAATTAGCCAACTTAGGGAGTACTAATGTTGGAAACACACCCAAACCTGTGATTATTGCATATGCGAAAAAGGGTGCGCGAATGTCATAGAGAGCTGCCAAGACGCCTCCAAATGTAGGTCCAAAAATAGCTCCGAGTAGCAACAGCCCCATGTACAGGCTCATCCATTGTCCTCTTTTTTCCTCTCCAGATATTTGAGCAAGGAACACCGTAGCTGTAGTTACGTATAGAGCTGAACCAGCACCTTCGATCATTCGAGCAATTACTAAGGTGATATAGTTGGGAGCAAAACCTGCTAACACGGATGATACCGAGATGAGAAGCAATCCTAAAATCATGATTCTTTTTTTGTCGTATCTTCTTGAGAGAAGACCTGCAGGCATATCGAGAACCATTCGCATTACCGCAAAAGATGAAACTACAAAGCCGACAAGAGTATATGAAACTTGGAAGCTCTCTGCGTAGGTGGGTAGAATTGGAGC
>CAZMBV010000282.1:324-2067 GCA_964564335.1 uncultured archaeon | reverse complement strand
TTTCATAGTATTTCAAATTAGAACAGTACTGAGAGTATTTAATGGTCCCACTCCATTATGTTGAGTTTGAAATCTTTCATACTCTTTCAATATAGACACCCATCATCAGCTATGGATCTCTCATTCGCAAGTCAATTCAATGCAATGATGTGGATGGCAAAGAATGGTAAAGGCCTCAAGCCTGCTGTCTATGAGTTCCCCAAGGAACTTGACAGAGAAACTGCACTCGCCAAACTTGAAACAATGGGGATCTCCATTGACAAGTGGACTGAGGAGCAGGAACGTTACGCCAAGGCATACGCAGAAGGAACATAGAAGATGATGGGGGACTCGCCCCCTCATCCTCTCATTTTTCGTAGAGCCAGTACCGAATTATTCCAGATTCCCAAGAATTGCCTCTTGGGCCGCTTTCATTGCATCATCTTGTCGTTTACTTAGACTCGAAGCTTGTTTTCTGATGTCCTCGAAGAAATCCGCTCTTGCTGAAATTGCGCCTTCAATGAGGGCTGCTGCAGCTTCTGAACGACTCTTGAAAATACCAACAGCCACCATGGAGTCGAGGATGTCAACAACCCGCTTATTCATCCTCGCAACGACGGGAATATCACGATCTCCACCCTCGAATCCATCTGCTGAGATATTCTGTAAGACTCTCTCTCTGAGAGTAGTTCGTTTTGGCTTTTCTTCTTTCGACAATATAACAAACCCGATTCTTAGTTTACTCTTTATGTATTTAAGATTGCGTATCGCGTATCTTATTTACATTTCTATTTCACGAACTGGTCTTTGGGACTAGTTCTTGTATTGTTTCTGTCAACCGCACTCATGCGTTCCTTTCTACCGGCAATTCCAGCTGAAGGATTAGATCTTGCTTTGTGTAGTTGATTGACCTTGGAGTATGTCCAATCAACTAAGTAAATTTCAGCAAAGAGAACAAGAACTACCATTCCAGGAAGGGAGACCAAGGGGACAATTAGCAAAGCTGCAATTGCAATTAAACCACCAAAGGTCTTGCCATATAAGCGTCGATTTCCAGAAGAACTAACTTCCATCTCTTCGTCTTCCCAAGGAACAAGGAACTCTAGTTCCTCTTCTTCCTCTACAAACTCAATTTTTACATCAGTTGTTTCAGTTTCAATTTCCGATTCAACAACACGTTCCATTTTATTCACCTTTTTTTGCAACACGTTTCTCGTTTTACGTATCACGTATCGCGTATAATGTATACTCGGCATTTCTATATATGTGTTGTCTCTTTGATTAATAGAACAATTAAACTGAGGAAACTTCTGGAGGGAGTGTCTTCTCGTGGAACCAATGGGGATTATCACTAAGTACTATCCATTCGTAGATGAAGAAACTAAGTCAATACTTGACACACTCATGGAGGGGGCAAGTAGCTACTACGACTTCGTGCAACGATTGAGTGCCTTTGTTCTTGAGAATGAAGTTCCTGTCAATCTAGCCTATATTGCAGCTGTTCAAGCATGGTGGTGTCGAATTGAGGACAAGAAGGGGCTAATTCAAGAGAAGTACAAAGATGTGCTTTGCATAAGGCCATGGGGGTATGCTCATGCCTCTGCTGAGAGTGATCAGATACGTTTTCACGACAGCGTTGTTACAGCAATAGAGAACTTAACGCAGGAATCTGTTGATGATTGGATCCTGACAGAACTTCACCTCCTGCATGCACACTATCATTTCCCTATGTTTGGTGGCATTCCAAGTCTACTTGAACCAGTC
>CAZMBV010000282.1:0-314 GCA_964564335.1 uncultured archaeon | reverse complement strand
CTAACTCTCTTCTGAGATGTTTTAAAGCCCAAGCCTATTTCTTTGATGGATGGTCAAAAAGAGTTGAGGGGAACATAGATAGCTCAGTTGCTACTTACAAAAGAGGCTTAGAGCTTGCAGAATCTCATGATGACTCCCTACATCGATACATGAACCTGGGGGGTCTAGGAGATGTTTTGAAAAACGTCAGTATTAAGGAAGCTGCAGCCCGATTCGAAGAGTCCTACTCTGTTGTTCAAGACCTTGAAGTGCCCTATCTTGAAAGTGATGTTCTGTATGACTCGGGTCTTGTGTTTGAAGTAGCAGGTGAATAC
>CAZMBV010000281.1:0-2140 GCA_964564335.1 uncultured archaeon | reverse complement strand
TGACAACAGAGATTGAAAGAGACGAGGAGTCCTCAGATATCTGTACTGTGCTTCTTTTTGTAGGCATCACCATAGTTACTCTAATAGGTGGGACAATCTACTACTTCAATCTCTTTGGCTGGGTCGAGATTGTTATAGTGGGCGGTGGTGTACTTCTCTTTTGTTGCTGGTCAATGGTATCAGACTCAAAGGAGCAAACTAACGGTGTTACTAGTACCCACATAACATGCCCTGCCTGCGGAAAGGGAGTCATCTATACCTATGAATCTAAGGATGCATTTGGAAGGGTGGCCTGCTCATTTTGTGGCATGATATTCAACCCGGGCAAATATCAAGGGTCTGTATCCTCTTCTGCACTACCACCATTGAACTTGCCTCGTGGTGATCCACGTCCTTTAATTGAAGATTGCCGTCATTTAGAGGTCGCAGAGAAAATGACGAACACGCGTTGGTCCTATTCCGTTGCAAGAGGGGCAGTCCGATCCGCTGGTGATTCTCTAGGAATTGATAAAATTAAGGAATTAACTCAATCTGGGCTCACCTACTTGGATGCAAATTGGGTTGCAGTTGCGCTAGCCTGTTTTTATGAGGCTGAACTCATCAACTTCGATGACGAACGTTTGGTGAAAATTAGGATCCAGTGTAATCGTCCAGGCTGGAGCTTTAATGATATTGCAGAAGAATACTTCCAAAATGCATAATGATTCTAATCTGACAAGACTTATCTTTTTCCTCTATTCAAATGATACCGGATTACTAATTGGTACTTGTTCATGTTCTCAATACATGGTAGAAGGTCAGACATGTGGTCGAACCATTGCGAACACTAAGTGATGTGACAAAGAGAGCATTAGATTCCATTGGTACACATAATTGCCTTTTGATTATCTTACCAAGTGATGATTCCGTTAACGATTTACTTCAGCAGATAGATACCGAACTACAAGAGAGGTATCCTTCTGATAGTGCATCAGATTCTAAAGCATACCATTTGATTTCTCTTGGTTCTGATCGTGATTTGCTTGAGTGCATGTTTAAGATCTACCTATCTCCGGAACTGAAGTATTTTGATGGGAGTGGAATCGATTTCAAGAAGAACTTGACCAGATACCTAGTATTCAGGAGTATGTATTCTACCATCTCTCGAGATAGATTCATCGTCTTCCATATCACTGAATACCCTCTGAGATATGTCTTTGAAACGACCATGTCTGGCGAATCTGATACTGTCTTTGAGAGTATCAGTGAAAAGCAGTACGACTCTTTAATCCGTGAGTATTTCAAGAGCATGAATAACTCTGGTCCGCCTTCAGATTCTGGACTTCCTTACAGCGTATACCACTCTCTACGCTATCTTTTCATCGACGAGCTCACACATACTCTGCCAATCATTCCCGCTGAGACTGTGAATCGACATGTTGTGGTCATGAGTTGGCGGACCTATATCCTTCTCAATACCTACAACAATCTATGGAGTCGCCAGTTCTTTGAAATCTATGATCTATCAGATAGTGGAATTGACATCATGCCGGGTACCAGTCTGAAGCGATTTCTTGTTTCACTTGGTTTCCCTGAAGACATCATGCAGCAGATTGAATCATTCTGTGACAAACATGTTGTTGATAAATTTCCCAATACCACAAAAAGTCGTCATTGCATTCCTCCTTTTCCTTCTCCTGAATGGCATAGGTGCTGGTTAGACCAGCTTCGGAAACATAATATTCCATCCCTGGTTGAGGCTGCGCTCAGAAATATACTTCTCAGTGAGGGATTTTCGACGGATTCTATCAATAACGCTATTTCTGGAATTAAAATCCAGTATGGAATTGATGCTGTCCGTAGGATGTTTGAACCTGCTGATGTTTCAGGAGAGGTCATTGATTTCATTCTGGATATCATGTTACGTGGATTTGGATATGGTATCGAATGAATCCACTTCTGTATAAAAGATTGATAGATTTCACGAACTATGACTATCTTCCAGGTCTTTATGTAAGAGTAATTATCCTTCAGGAAACATCACAATGGCATTTCGAAAAAGTGTTGAGAGAGAAAGATTCTCTCTAAGAATTTATCAAAATTTGAAACTACATCTGTTTCTCTTGACTATTGATGTTAGTATATCTCTAAATACAAGTGA
>CAZMBV010000280.1:0-2140 GCA_964564335.1 uncultured archaeon | reverse complement strand
GGTTGCAGAGAGTTTCCAGGCTCCTGAGTTGTTCTTCAACCAAAGTGCCATTGGTCTCGACACAATTCCACTCGATGAACACATCGTCGATTCAATCAAGGCTTGTGACGTCGACTTGCGACGTGACCTGTACGCCAACATTGTGCTATCAGGCGGTTCAACTATGTTCCCAGGACTCAAGGAGAGGCTCCACAAGGAGATCACCGAACTAGTACCCGAGAACATCGAGGTTCGAATCATTGCTCCTCCAGAGAGGCAGTACTCTGTCTGGATCGGTGGAAGCATTCTTGGCTCACTCAAGACATTCCAGAAGATGTGGGTGTCAAAGAAAGAGTTCGAAGAAGTCGGACCTGAAGTGATACACCGCTGTATCTAGTATATACACAGTTTAACGAAGGTGGGCTTCGTGCCCCCTTCGCTTTCTTGTTTTTAATTCCTTATTCCCTAGAAAGTGATTTGTCTTGTTTCTCTCCCCACCATGATGGTTTCTCTTCTAGCATTTTGTCTTCTGGAACTTCCAATCCTGATTTTACTATCCACATCACTATAAGACCCAAAATGAATTGGAAAGGTAACGGTCCAAGATAGATTCCATTCAATAATGCATCTATAGGATTCATCGGTCCTATTAGAAAAATCGGATTTGCTAGACTGATTATACCAGCTGCAATTGCCCATCGTTGAGTAGTTGGCTTAAAGCAGTATTTTGTTACAAGTGCTGCAAATACAATAAAGAAGAATAATGCCATGAAAATAACGGACAGATACATTGGTCCAATGAACCATCCCGACAAACTACTGCTTCCATGGGGGGCATATGCGCCAAATATGAACATGTACATTGGATCAATCGTCCAACCTTCCCCTGAAGAGTAGGAAAGGACCGTTGAAGAGATTACTAGGGGAGTAAACAAGGTCACACACCAAAAAAGGGTTAGCGCTAATTTAACCTGCCATCTACTTATCGAACTCATCAAATCCCTCGATTATCAATGAACAAGATTCGTAAATAAATCTCATCTATAGTGAAGGTTTGTACTAGATAGTTGAGGTCAAGTTATCAAAAGAAAGAGTTCGAAGAAGTCGGACCCGAAGTGATACACCGCTGTATCTAGTATACTCTCAGTTTACCGAAGAGGGACCTTGCCCTCTTCGCTCTCTTTTTTTCAAAATCCATAAATTCCTTCTACTCACTCAATCAAAAAATAGCCTGAAGATATGTAGGAAGCAATAGAAAACAAGATGAATGTGTTTGGGTATATACATTGATTTGTGAAAGGAACTCAATAATCTATTGTCTATTTATTTTATTTTTTAGCAAAGATATAAATCAAAGCTATGTTTTATTGATTAGTGCGCAAGAGGGGCTCATATGGGTCTGCCCTAGGGGTGAAAATCGTATGAATATTGATGATCTAAAAGATAAGATAGTAGAGGTTTTAGTGAAAGGACCAACTGAGCTACCAGAGTCTTATCTCTGGCAATATGTTCAGAAAACGATAGATGAAGAAATAGATTTTACGTTTCTGAAGGAAGCTGTCAAAGAACTCATTGATGATGGTACTCTCGAAATAAAAGGAACAACACCGACAAAGAAGAGTCAGATGATTATTGGACTTACGACAAGAGCCGAAGAGAGTATCTGGGAGGATGATGGTCTGAGAGGTGTGAAGTTATAATGGGAACCTTTGAGATTATTTTCTTCCTATGTATCGCTATTATCCTCTTCATATTGTTCGATGTTCTCAAGATACGTCTTACAACTGGGTATTCCCCGACAAACAGTGCATCGCTAATAGTCTATGGTCCATATACGGTAATCCGCATCATTATCATTTCCGTTATTTATTATCTCCTCGTGATGATTCCTGAAATATTCAATGTCACATTGTTCATTGGCATTCAAGAAATGGCACCATTTATTGCAGGAATAACTGTGCCATTCCTCTATCTTGGGTTATTCAGCTTTTTAGGTGGAAATATTCTCAAGAGTAGCGGCGATATCGGGAAGAAAGTGGATCGCTGGTTTAAAAAAGTGGAAACCACAGTTGCAAATGAAAGCAGAGACAATGTAATCTGGCAAATAATCCATAAAATCACGAATAATCCTCCCAACTGGTCTCTGGATGATACTCGAGAT
>CAZMBV010000279.1:0-2165 GCA_964564335.1 uncultured archaeon | reverse complement strand
GGTTGAACCATTTCAAAATGGTTCTGCAGCATTATCTGCGTCAATGATTGTGAATAGATACCCCGTATCCTCGCCTTAATCATCAGGAAACACTGGCCCTTTCATTGGGAGACAGTCCTTTACCATCAGTGGTTCTGGCTGGCTATACGCTTCATTGATTAGCCCTCGTTTGGCCTAATCGCGTATCGGCTCCAGAAGGCTGGATACGTGCCAAATCTTTGTCCTTGCATGATTAGGGCAATTTGGATCTTGACCTGGTTCATCCAGAATGGATATTGCGTTCTGCGCTCTCATAGCTGGAGAGTCTGTTTCATTTTCAAGGACTAAAATAGCCTCACTGGCTGCACGCCTGATGTTCCTAGGAACTGAGGAATCCTCGGATATCTGTTTAAGAAGATGTTTAGATTGATCGATGCTCTTCTGAATTTCGGGGTCCAATGGACTCACCTCTGAAATAGTCTTGTCGCACGAACGATGTGCGAATCAACAAGAACACTCAACGATAGTTTCCATATCAACGTTTTCATAATGACGCATTGACTTGTATGCATTCGAGCACATCTTATATCGCAACAAGTGCATGAAATCCTAGTGCTTACAATGGATGACAAAGATGATACCTCGGTCAAAAAGATGGCCGATCTCCTCCGTCGTGGAGCAACAATGCTTGCAGATTCATGCCCTCAATGTGGTTCTCCTCTTTTCAAAGTGGGAGATGATATCTATTGTGTAAAATGTGACAGACGTATCGTATATGCAGATTCAGAAGAAAAAATAGAAACTGAGGCTGTGTTGACGATCATACCGGGGCTTCGTGAAACCCTAATCCGCAAATTGATGGCACTGAATGAACTAGTTGACTCTGAAACCGATATAGAATCATTGACGAAATTAGCTAACCTTATGGTATTGCTCTTACAGTCGCTACATAGACTAGAAAATATGAAGGGGTAATAGTTCCCCCTCAAAATTCACAGAGCTAATTACTCTTCCTTGGTAGCTGCAGCAGTTCCTCTTCGGAGTCTTGCTCTTCTGATCTTGACCTCTTCAGGTCCCTTGAGCACCTTACTCTTACGAATTTCACACTCTCGAATCGGAATAATCTTTTTCACCGCATCAAAGACTTCGGCAGCTAAATCTCCCAAAATCACCTTTTCAACAAGCTCATCAAAGGTATGTTTCTTAGCATGAGCCCTGATCACTTTCTCAATAGCCTTTCGGACTGCATGTTCGTGACTGGACTTTGCACGAGTAATAGTAAAAGCGATGACTGAAACTCGCATTAGATAGTCGTCTTTTGTTAGAATTGGTCCAATCCAATCGATTCTGGATGTGCCTCTTCTCACAAGACCTCGCAGATAATCTGAACTCCATTCATGCCCGTAGAATGTAGTTTTAGCTTGCTGTCCTGTGACCTCAAGAATTTTGAATCGGAGTTTTACATGAATCTTATCAAAATCTCCGGTTAAGTCATACAAGGTTGGTTGAACAGTTCTTCCAATCAGTGATTCTGCACTTCCTGAAGGGGTTGAACCTATTTCCTTGCTATCGAAATAATCAGGTGCGAGAATCTGATACCAGGTCTTCTCTCTCCACTTATCTCGGGTCCTTGCTGCTGATTGTCTACTTCTTGAGGACATTTGTTTATCACACTCGCACTGGACACATTAATTGTCCAGAGAATCACGAAATGGTCCATGGTCGGGCCACAGGAACCGAGCCGACATCCAACGAGTCTAATAAAAACGTTGTGACATGGCTCGCTTTCTTACATTCCAGAACACTAGGTTCTAACCAGAAAACTAGATATGACTTCTATGCTCCATGCTGAGTGAGTTGCATGCCATGGAAAAAGAAAATGCTGTCTGCTCTCATTGCGGATTCGGCGAAGTTGCGCTTGTTCGAAAAGAGATGATAGGGAGCGGAAAATATCGAAAGAAGTGGCGCTGTCCACGTTGTAGTCATACTTGGGAAACTACTGACAAGTAATGTCATAGCCTATACAAAACGGTTAAAATGAATTTATTCTCCTCGTTGCTTTAATGCGGAGGTTGCCCAGCATGGTTAAAGGCGCTGGGTTTAGGTCCCAGTTATTCTTAACAATTGTTAAGATAGGGAATTCTCGTAGGAGTTCGCGAGTTCAAATCTCGCCCTCCGCACCACTT
>CAZMBV010000278.1:0-2167 GCA_964564335.1 uncultured archaeon | reverse complement strand
CCGATTATCTTCTCACTGTCACGGCTCCTGAAAATTCCGCACTTGGATTGATTTTCGGCGATGCAAAGAAAACTGCAAAAGAAGCAAGAAAAATCTTGTATCAGAGTGACTGAATTGTCATGGCGACTCCAGAAAACTACCCATTTCTCCATCACCCCTGCTATTCCGAGTCGCGAGATGATTTATGGGCTAGAATTCATCTTCCTGTAGCTAAATTCTGTAATATCAAATGTGTCTTCTGTGATCATAGTATTGGAAGTTCATGTCATACTTCAAAACCCGGATTTTCATCGACTCTAATGGAATCAAAAGATGCAATTTCCAGAACATCGGAAGAAGTAGAAAAGAATCCATCTCTATTAATTGTAGCAGTTTCAGGTCCTGGGGAACCTCTAGTAAATGAAGAAACATTCGCAACATTGGAGGGAGTACGGGCAAGAAACAAACATCTCAGATTCTGTCTAAGTACAAATGGAGTCTTATTAGAAGAAACCGCACAATCTCTCAGAAAACTAGGGGTTCAGACTGTTTCTGTTTCAATGAGTGCAATCTTGCCTGATACAGCTGCCAAGATCTATGAATGGGCGTGGATAGATGGAGTGAAACAACAAGGTCAGGAGATGGGTGAAACGCTCATCAAAAAGCAGCTAGCTGGCATAGAAAGAGCTGTAGATTTGGGTATCGTGGTCAAAGTGAATACAGTACTCATACCGGATATCAACATGGGAGATATCGACTGTCTCTCAAAACGAATTGCAGAGTCTGGTGCAACACTCCAGAATATTGTACCATTAGTTCCCATAAGACATTCTCCGAAACTTATTACTCCGACTCCAGGGGAACTATACAAAGCCCGTCAGATTGGGTCAAAAAATATTCTTCAATTTACTCATTGTAAACAATGTCGAAGTGATGTTGTAGGTATTCCTGGAAAAGATAGAATACTCTAATATCAAGGAGCAGCTTTCAAACAGCCAACTTCAACCAATTTATTGATTAAAAACCAAAGAGCATCTCGATCATATGGCAACTCATCTAGAATTTCACGGATACTAGCAATACCATCAAATTTATTGAACAATTCATCTAGAGCTTCGCCATACTGTGCTCTATACTTATCTAAAATTATTGATGGGCATTCGTTTCTTAATAGTACATCTTCGTCGGTCAACCTATGTTTGAATTCAATCCATTGATATCGTGAAAGAATAGATAATAAAGATAGAACCTCTTCATCAGTGAGACTCATGAGATCCATAATTTCAGCGACAGTACGTTTACCATTGATGAAATTCTCAAGTTGTTCCAATTCGTGATCAACATTGCCAACTCTAAAAGGAATTCTCACACCAGATTTTTTCATTACAGGAACCATATTCAAATCGGCGGATTGGAACGGGAATTCTTTGATAACTGTAAGTGCGAATTCTCGAAATCTGCGAACATCACCTTCAAAGTGACGCAGTTTATCCCCATGTTTGGATTCGACTTCATCAAGAATACGTTGAAGTTTCTCGCGATAAGGTGTCTCATCCGGAACTGGATCAACGACAAGTAAAACTAGAACGCTCTCTCCAACTTGAATTAGAATATCATATGCTGCCTTTCTTATTGTTCTAATAGGAGTTTTAGCAAATATAATCACGGCGGTGACAAACCCAGCAATCAAGTCCGGATCTACGGTGAGCTCGGCATATGGGATGTTTAGAACCGATTCACCACCCTCCATTCGGATAAGGGAAATATAACGAACCTTAGAAACATCCAGCGGCACTATAGCTATACCTCCTTGTTGATATCGCTGTAACCAAGTACTCCAGCGTCAATAAGATTCTTTGCTACTAATTTTACAGCCTGCACATCATACGGCAATGCTTCACATATTTCAACTAAGGTCTTCTTTCCATCGCATTGTTCCATTATACTTTCTAATTGTCCGCCATAAACTCCAACTAGAAACTTTGGAGGATCCATTACCTTTACGAGTATTGATGAATCTTCAAGTTTCCTGGTGAGTGCAATCCATTTGTATCGCTCGAGCATCGAGAGGATTGCTAGCACCTCAGAGCCATCATATGCTGATTGGCGTAAAATCTCCTCAATTGAACGTTTGCCGTTGATATAGCTAAGAATTACTTGTAATTTTACATCGGTCTCGCCAACACTC
>CAZMBV010000277.1:0-2173 GCA_964564335.1 uncultured archaeon | reverse complement strand
CCGATACAGTTTGGTCCAATGATACGAATCCCATGTTTCTTTGCTATATCTACAACCTCATCCTCGAGTTCTGCGCCAATAGGTCCCGTTTCTGAAAAGCCTCCAGAAATGATGATTGATGCTTTGACTCCTTTTGCTGCAATATCTTCAAACACTCTTGGAGTTATTCTCGCTGGAACTGCAACGATTACCATATCAATAGGGTCTTCAATGTCTTGGAGTGTTGGAAAACAGGGAATCCCAAGGACTTGCTTGTACTTTGGATTCACCGCATAGACCTTCCCTGTGTATTGCGGTTTGATAAAATTCTGAACTATTGAAGCTCCTACACTGTTCTGGCTAGCTGATGCACCATAAATTGCAACGCTCTTAGCGTTGAAAAAGACATCAATTGACTCGGTAGACCCGCAGTTCACTATTTGTTCACCCTAATATCCTATGATGACTGAACTGGTTTCGCTCCTAAATAGTACTTGTTCTTTGCCATATAGCCCCTAATGATAATCCTAAAAGCGGAAATAGTTGGGTCTGTGATGAGGTTGAACTGTGAGCTTTGACATCCTTAATGATGGCTATCAGATTTTGAGGTCATCTGCAAATGAATTTGATATGTGGTTGTCTAAGGCTTTCCAATCTAGACTGAATTCCTTTGGTAAGCAGCTTGCTTGTTATAGCCCTACAGCCTATCCCTATCAGATTAAAGATCACAAACAAGTACGTTCTAACAACTTTCTCTCTCTCAGTGTAACTGGGACTTCCTGTTCATTAAACTGCGAGCATTGTGATAGTCAGCTCCTGAAAGGTATGGAGGAAACTCTTACTCCTGAATCGTTGTTTGAGCGATGTTTGGATATTAAGAATCAAGGAGGAGAAGGTGTCCTAATCAGTGGCGGCTCTGACTCTACGGGTCATGTTCCCCTTGGAAGATTTGGTCAAGTAATAAAGCGAGTGAAGAATGACTTAGACCTGCAAGTTGTGGTCCACACAGGTCTTGTGACACCTGAAACTGCATATCAATTAGCGGACGCAGGAATTGATGCTGCAATGCTTGATGTCATAGGTGATGATGAAGTGTCATCCAAAGTGTATCACATTTCTGATGGTCCAAAAAAGATGCGTAGGTCTCTTGACATTCTTGAAGAGCACAAAATTCCTACAGTTCCTCATATTCTCGTTGGACTGAATTATGGCCAACTCAGAGGAGAAATAGAAGCCCTTCATATGATTTCAAAAGGCAATCCTTCTGCTGTGGTTATCATAGCCCTCAATCCTGTACGAAAGACTGCCATGGAGAATGTCACTCCTCCATCGCCCGAAGCCATCGGTCGAATAATGTCAGTGGCGCGCCTTGGTTTCCCAGAAATCCCAATTTTGTTGGGTTGTGCACGACCTATGGGACAGCACAAGATTGACACAGACATGTATGCAGTAAGAAGTGGTGTTAATGGTATTGCAATGATAAGTCAAGAAGGTGTAGATTTTGCTAGGGCACAAGGTCTTGAACCAACATTTGAAGATGTGTGCTGTAGTCTTGCCTATCAAACACTATTGTGATTTCTTCTTACAATCCATCCTACAATCTCATAGCCAAGATCAAAGAACCAGAGACCTACTGCTGCTGGAAGTAGTAATGGCCAAATCAGTGCAATCAGAATGACTGAAACCTTCAATGTAAATCTGTACTCAAAGAATTTGTATGCTCTTGGTGAAACTTCTTTGTCTGTCCATTCATTACCTCGTTCATCAAGAACAGCAGCAAGGAACATCATAATGACCAGTGTTAACCAGTCCAACCAACTACTGATAGGTGGAATTCCAACGAACAATACTACTACAAAAATCAACACAAATCCAACTACAAACTGCAGACGATTGACTTTCCCGGATGCAATTACTCCAATGATTATACTCGTTATGAGGGCTAAGTCATATTCCGACACAGTCATGATGAATCCAAAAAGAATTCCCGCAAGAGCGAGCGGTACCCATGATAGGTCTGGTTTATCCAACTCATCAAGTAGATCATCACCAATCTTCAGGGTCAGTCCAGCAAGAAAATAGGCTGAGAAATACGCTACCCACTCTATCATTCATATTCACCATTAGAAATAAACAATATTGTAAAGTGGCCCCTCAGCTTAACTATGACTCGTCGCTGGATATTTCTACCCTC
>CAZMBV010000276.1:0-2242 GCA_964564335.1 uncultured archaeon | reverse complement strand
CCAGTCCATAGTGCCGCATCATAATCTGCCCATTGTTCGTAATCGATTTCTCCTGCAAAATATTGGTCGAAATAGAGGCGACCCTTTTTGGTTGTACCAAATAACTCATGCAACCTCCACCAAACACTGCTATGTTGAGTGAGGGTTCCATCTACATCAAAGACAACTAATCTAATACCCATTATTTATCGCACCTGTTGAAAAGAAGAGGCGGAGGTTTTAGCCTTCGGCTTCCCGTTCGCGTTCCTCTTTGGCTTCCTTCTCGAGGTCAGCCAAAAGGTCATCTATACGTTTCTCTCCGGCAGTTTCTGCTGTGCCCTCAGTAGGTTTAGCATGGTTTCCTTCAACTTCAAGGGGTGGGAGCACACCTTCCTTCTCTAGGAGAATCTCAGCTTCCATAGCATCGAGCTGACGATCTACACGTTCCTCAGACTCGATGGTGGAATCTGTGCCTGTCAAATCTTCTGAAAGTAACTCACCTGCTATTGAGATGTGTTCGAATGACTCAGATAATTTGTCAAGCTGCATTTGAATTTCTTCAGGACTAAGGAGAGTTCTGGCTTCTGTAAGCGCATCGTTTGCAATAGTGAAAGCTCGTAATACATCAGCTTGGGTCTTTGCTTCTTCCAGATTCAGCAATGCAGTTTCAAGAGTTAGGAATTGCTGCTGATAACGGCCCTTTCGATTCTCTAAATCTACAACAATACTCAGATGAGACCTAGCCATGGTACGATTGCCTTTTGACATTGCTTCCTTTGCGGATTTCTGCTCCTCAACCATTCTAGTTTCGAGTCTTCGTACTCGCAGGGTCAATGCGTTCATTGTCCCCTTCATCTCAAGAATGCCACGTTCAGTATCAACTTTCTTCTTGCCGCTTAGGAAGCCCATTGCAACCACCATAGAGTGCTTGATACTACTATGTCCATTTTGAACCATTTAAGGTATTGTCTAACCGTGTTGTTACGCCTTTGAACAGCAAAATCATGACCTGATGAATTGTCAAACCGCACAAGTGATATAGACAGTGCGAAATGATTTCGTAGTGTTACATTATGACCGTTTTGAAGACACTCAAGAATGCGGTATCTAATGCAAAGGCCTGCATTCTTGATAACCTCGAACAAGCTGCTGAGCTTACGGGAGAAGTTAATCCGTATGGCGACAAGTCTTTGTTGTTGGATGTTAAAGCAGAAAGTGAGATAATTGATGTACTTCTTAGTTCGGATATTTCCTTCGATATTCTTTCTGAAGAAAAAGGGTTACTCAAAACTGAGCGGAAATCTGAATACCTTGCTTTAGTAGATCCTATTGATGGATCAGCCAATTTGAAGAGAGGAATTCCACTTGTTTCAATTGGGATTGCTATTATCCCGTATAGTGATTCAATGTCATCAGATGATGCAGAGATTAGTATTATTGATTCAGTCTTCACAGATGAAACCTACGTTGCTATCAAAGGGAAAGGAGTTACTAGAAATGGGGCCAGAGTTCAAGTAGCCAAACCAATTGAATTGGAGAAAGCAATCATATCTTACGACACAAAAAGAACCTTTGACCCTTCTTTTGTTGAAAGTTCAATCAGAACAATTAGCTCAGTTCATGATACTCGAAGGACCGCAAGCAATCTTCTTGACCTTTGTTGGACTGCAGCAGGTTTTCTTGATGGCATGGTCGATATGAGAAATCTCCTTCCAATTATTCATCTCTGTGGAACACACATGGTGTTCGAAGCGAGAGGATATGTTATCGGTTTAGATGGAAAGAGGTTTGTCAGTTCTCTTGAACCAGACGCAATGATGAATTTTGTAGCTGCATCAAGCGAAGAGTTAGCGAAACAAATTCTCAAATCTTTTCAAGGAAATTCAATTTGAATCATGAGTCATATCTCATGCTTTATTAGAAATCAACAATCGCGTTTTACTTGATTACTATGGCTAAGTCAATGGTACCTCCTGATGTCGCTGAAAACATGAAGGGAATAAAACACAAGATTGTTGTCCTTTCGGGCAAAGGAGGGGTTGGTAAAACAACAGTAGCAGCTAATCTAGCAACCTCATTTGCCAAGAGAGGAAAATCCGTAGGGATTCTCGATGTTGATATCTATGGACCTAATGTACCGAAATTGCTCGGTCTTGAGGGCCAGCATCCAACTGCCGAAGATGAGTTCATTGAACCTATACGTGGTCCGCTTGGCATGAAAGTAATGAGTATGGGATTTCTTCTTAGAAAAGATGATGATGCT
>CAZMBV010000275.1:0-2248 GCA_964564335.1 uncultured archaeon | reverse complement strand
GCACAATGTTGTATTACGTCTGTAATAGCTCTACACATGAATTAGATGAGCCAGATAAAGAAGGCAATATTTTAACTGTGCCTTTAAATTCGCTCTATTATGAATGTGATAATGAAATAGAATACGAGTAAGAGCCCATTATTTTCACACGAAACGACCAAAAGGTGCGAGAAGAGGTCACTTCGGATGAAATTTGGAGCGGCTCCAACACGAAAATACATTGGTGAATAGTAACATGGGCAATGATAACATCACAACCGAAATCACTGACAGCCTAGCAGGAATTGTTCTCACAAAAGAGGGCAAAGCACCACAGAAAGAAATTGTTTTTGTTACAGATGAGGAACGAGCATCTGTATTGGATGAACCTGTGAGACTTCATATTTTGCAAGTTCTTAGAAGCGGAATTGAAGACACAATAACTTCTGAAAAGAAGGACAAGAATGGAGACACAATCATTAGAGTTCGTGATGTTAAACGAAATGCGCTATCGGTACTAGAGATTGTGAAGTTGTCAACTGATTGTTGTGGACCTGATGTAGAGATTAGTAAGAATCAGGTGTATCACCATCTACCAAAACTCGAAGAAGAAGGATATGTTGCAAAGTATGGTACAGTAACTACTGGGAAACGCACCACAGATTATTGGCGTCGAACTGCAAAAGGATTTGTTCTCACCAAGGGCGAATGGGTCGGTGGAAGTGGAACATATGCGAAGAAAATGAAACCCTTCGTCGAAAAGATGCTTGAAACCTTTGACCTTAAGCTATCTGAATCTGAGAAGAAAGAAGTCCTTGAATTAATGGTCGCAAATAGAGTGATGCAATTAGAATGGCGTACTAAGATTGCAGAGCTTGTTACAGGTGATGTTGCAGATAAAATGGTTCTTGATCAGTATGAAACTTTGGTGGATTACTATGCAATGGGATCCAAAGACTATGTTGACAATATCATGAGGATTAGAGAGATATTGTTCCCTGATGAACCTAGTATCTAATATCGATTATACGGTTGCTGCACAAACATTGGTTTGCGTTTCAAGAACACCTTCGTAACTCTCAAGTTTATCCACAATAAAACTACTCAGTTGATCAGTATCTTGAAATTCTGCCTTTACAATAATATCAAAGGCTCCAAAGATCATGTACACATCTCGAACTTCTTCCATCATTTTTATAGTGGCAAATACCTCTTTTTGAGTTGAAATATCAACATTCAGTAGAATATAAGCAGTCAAAGTCATCAGGTGTAACCTTCTATTGCATGATGAATTCGGCGCAGCAGTAGGCTTCTTAATCCTTTCCGCATGTTTTTCAAGCAGAACAGAATCGAAACTGTAGAATCAGATATTACCCTTAAGGTGAATTGCAGCTTTTGTTAAGTCAATAATAGCCAACTCGGGGACTGCTGATGGCTCGGCCCAAGCGACTGCCCAGCTTGAATCATTAATTTTAACTATTAGTAAGTGACCTTCATTAGACCCTGAACTTCCAATAAAAAAGTCCTGTGCGGATCGAACTCGCTTGTATTTCACTCCACCTGCAGAAACCTTTCCAGCAGCTTTCTGAGGAGCATCAACTATTGATTTAATGTCTTCTAGCAGATTCCAATTTTCAGTCTGCCATATTATCTCCCCTTCTTTTGCCACGGCAAAAGCTTGTATCTTGGGATTGTTCTCATACAGTTGATACCAATGTCGGCTAATAACGGATTCCAAAACAAATCCTCCTTTTTTGCATTGGAAATATAATGGGGAAGTATTCCAATGGACATCCCCCAATTCCAATACAAAAATTATATTTCTTAGATTTTACCCCTCAGAGTTTTTGCGGCTCGGTCGACGTCAACATAGACACCATCTGGTTGTGCATCTGGTGCAACCCAAGCGACAACCCATTTCTCGGCTTCAATTTTTGCTAAGATAAGGATACCATTACCTTGGACGTTGCGAGCCACCAGACTATCAGGTGTCGATCTCATTGTAGAGTAGCGAACGTTATTCTGTGTTACAGCAGGACTGGCAGCTTTAACTGCAGACATGAGACTACCTGCATCTGCTGTAAGGTCCCAATTATTACTCTGCCACAGGACTTGTCCACCTTCAGTTATTACACCAAAAGCTTGCACCATATTGCCTGAAGAATTGTATGCCATTGTATATGCATCCATGACAGGATCGCTCATTGTAAATTCACCCCGTTGAATGTACGGTCTTAGGAAGAATCCAGTAGTAGCTCTAAATAAACAA
>CAZMBV010000274.1:0-2258 GCA_964564335.1 uncultured archaeon | reverse complement strand
TTCTTGTTATGCGTAATGAGATATTGAATCAGTAGCAGCAGGTGCTATCTTCACATCCCTTCTTCCCAGTAGTAGAGAAAGAGGTCTCTAGCCCATCTCAGGAACAATGGGTCAGTTCCAGAGAATCCAGCATAATCCAATTGCCCTTCAATGAATCTAAAGGTCACAACTGCTGCGCTTTCTGTAAGTACTATACTTAGTGGCATTTCATGGAGACCTCTAATTTCGACGTTTGGCGGCAATTCATCTGATGTTAACATAGACTCAGGGACAAGCATCTTCACATGAAATCCCTCCTGTATTTTCTCATTCATTATCGGACCCATGAGTTCTGGAATGTGTCCCTCTGCTATCCCCCATGCATATTCTTTTGCCTCTATCATTATTCGTTGGCCTATATTCAATATCTCGATTGTATCTATAAACAGATTTGCCTGAGAAATTTCACCAATTCTGTTTATGAATTGAATCGGAAGCCGCAATATGTCATGCGTGGAGAAGTATTTGCGATGTCGTGAGATGAAATCAATAGATGAGGTAAGTTGTAGCACAAGTTTGCCAAACTGTGATGTCACGAATGTGCTATCAGATTGTCTTTGAATAAGTCCTGCGTCACTCAGACGTTGGAGTTGCCGGACAGCTTCAGTAGGGGTCACATCTTGTTTTCGTGCAATCTCCTGCGTTTTGAGCTGTGATGTCTGTAGTTCATTCATTATTCCAAGCCTATTTTCACTAGCTAGCTCAAAGAATATCTTCGCTATTCCTTCATCTTTTCCCAAAGTCGTACCACCAATGATTGCTTCTCCACACGGATGCTTACATGTAAGCACCTGTGTCAAATAAAACTAATCATCAATTTTGATACGTATGAATTGAGATTATAGATATGGTAAATGAAATCGAATACAAAGAACAAAAGCTTTCAGATGAGTTAGATTCGTGTTGGAAGGATCTTCTTAGGATTGGTGCAATTGCAGCTCTTCTTTCTGGTGTGCTATTCAGAAGGAACTTCGCTGCAGAGATCTCTCTCATTAGTGGAATGTTGCCGCCCACGTCAGCATTGGGCTGGTTCACATTGCTTCAGGAAAACAGGATTCTAGGAGTGATTGCCTTGGATGCTTTAGATATCATCAATCATGTACTTGTAGGGTTAATGTTGCTTGTGATATACATCCCATTAAGACGCACGAATAATAGTCGTATGCTAGTAGCAACGGTTCTAGGAATAATAGGGGCGACACTCTACATTGCATCGAATGTTGCATTTTCTATGCTCTCTCTTAGCGACCAATTTGCCATAGCTACAACTGAAGTTGAGAGAACTGCATTACTAGCAGCAGGTGAAGCGATACTATCTATCTCGCAAGGAACAGGATTCTATACAAGTCTGATTCTCTTAGCTATTGTTAGCTTAATTGTATCAGTTGTCATGCTTCAAGGAAGCATGTTCGGTAGAAATACTGCATATGTTGGAATACTTGCCGGTGTGTGTGATTTGTCTTATGTGATTACATTACAGGTTTTTTTTTCGGTAGGAATCTTACTGATATCTGCAGCAGGCCTGTTTCTTACAATTTGGCACATCCTAGTTGGTCGTAGGCTGTATCTACTAAGTAAGGAGGTCGATTTATGAAGAATGAAGCACGACTAACAGTTTCAACATTCGGAACAATCGTAGGTATCGCAGGTCTAGAACATGGTGTCGGAGAGATACTACAAGGCAATGTACCCCCACTAGGAATAGTAATCAAATCTTGGCCAAACCACGAGGCGTATGAGATTCTAGCTGGAGAACCAGCTATGACGCTTATTCCCAACCTTCTTCTCTCAGGAATTCTGACAGTGCTTGTTTCAATAATTCTGATACTCTGGGCAGTGAAGTTTGTAGACAGGAAGAACGGAGGATTGATCCTGATCCTCCTCTCTCTTGTTTTGCTCCCCATTGGAGGTGGTTTTGCACCACCACTGATGGGTTGTATTGTTGGTGGATTCGGAATGAAAATGAATAATCGTTTAGAGTGGTCAACTGAGAGAACTCTCGTTGGGAGAACATGGTCTGCGATATTTATTGTAGCCATCGTTGCATACTTTTCACTCTGGCCAGGGATGGTCATCATCTCGACCTTTATTCCCGCAGATTCATTACCAATGATACAACTGACTATATTCAGCTTCTCAGCACTCGTGTTAGCTCTCCTTTCAAGCTTTCATTCAACGTATAGAACTAAGATTTGAGAGAGGACTCAAGTACACAGGAT
>CAZMBV010000273.1:0-2300 GCA_964564335.1 uncultured archaeon | reverse complement strand
ATTGGTGTTCTTCTTGAGAATCCAACCCTTCCAAAAGCTATGGGTGCAAGAGAATATCTTTCTCAGGTGATCAAGCTCTATGGAGGTACTAACGACCCTGATGAGCTACTGGAGCTTGTAGGTCTTCAGGATGCTACAAACAGGCAGATTGGACATTTATCTGCGGGGATGCGTCAACGATTGGGAATCGCTCTAGCATTTGCAGGGAATCCTGATTTGATAATTCTCGATGAACCAACTTCGAATCTGGATGTACCTGGACGCGAACAGATGCTGGATCTTCTCTCACATCTATATCACAAATCCAAAGTGTCAATCATCATAGCTTCACACATTTTGTCGGAGCTTGAGCAAATCTGTACACATGTAGCATTTATGAATAGGGGGAAGAATGTGGTTCAAGGAACAACTAACGATATCATCGAGAAGTATGCATTGAATCGTTTCAGAATTCGTTGTTCTGATGCTCACACCTTGGCACAACTACTAGATGGAAAATTTGGAATAGAGGATATACGACTACTTGGCCCTAACATGTTCTCTTTTCGATATGAGAATAGTATAGATTCGATTGTACTTCCAGTTCGTCAGGAAGCTGAATCTTGTAATATACAGATTCATCGAATTGAAATAATTGCATCATTAGAGGATGCATTCAGGGAGGTCATCCAATGAAACAAAAACTCGCAAAGTTGATGGCACAATTCCAGATTGAGATTGGAATGTCATATCGATTTCCAGTCATAGAAGGTCTTGCCGCATTGATTTTTTTGACTCCGATTGAGGCAGCAGTACTGACATGGAATGCGGTTTCGATTAATCCAGATAGACTCGAGTACTTTGTCTTTGCAGAATTTGGATTTTCAGGAATGCATCTTGGGAACTTAATGTTTGGATTGACACAATTGTTGCCAATTCTGGTACCAGTACTAGTTTCTTTTACTGCTGCGAAATCCTTTGAAGATGGATACATTCAAACACTTCTAACCTATCCTGTAGAACGAGTGACTGTCCTCCTGGTGAAAACCATTTGTGTTATTATCATTCCTGCAGGGTTGTTGACATTTACATATCTATTTGCTATTCCCTTTATCATTCCACAAGCACCCCTCATTAGTCATGTGTCTATCATGTTGTTGGGGGTATGGATATCCGTTCTCTTATTTGCAATCCTTTCAATGCTGGTTGCTGTTATTACAAAAAAGGTCTCTGCAACAGCAATCTTTGGACTTGCATTTGGGATTGTGACTCCAATTCTACTGAATAACCCCGCTGTCCCTAATATTGCCAGAGTTGTATTGAACCCATTTGATGCAGCTTACAGATACATCACAAATCACTCTTCTTACATGATGTTCGGTACTGAAATGACGCCGCTAATTGATCTTCAGATTGGATTCGGTATCTCCCTCATGATATCCTTGGTCTTGTTGACATTTACTCTGTGGCTGTTTACTCGTTCAGAGATTGGAGGTTGACACGATGAAGAGAGCTGGTAGGATATTGATAATTCTCGGTATTGCTGTTATACTCCTTTCTGGTTATGCAAGTAGTGTTTACAGCAGCGGAAACACGCTAGTCATTGAAGAGAATGATTCGGAGGTCTATCTTTTTGAAGTTGGTCAGGATGTTCATGTAAATGTGACTTTGGATTCTCATAGCATTGGAACGTTCAGTGTCTATTTCATGAACTGGCAGGATGCGAATAGAACCATGGTAGAAAATAAAACAGCAAATCCAATTACACCTATTTTCAGCTTCGAGAATATATCCTCTCTGCAAGAGAACCTGCATATCCCTGCTCCTGGAATATATGCATTATTGTTCACAACTGAATCGACAGAGTTTCAGATAATATGGGTGGAACTATCAGCTAGTGGGATACAATCACGAGTGACCAGTGGAGGTGTACTACTGGCGGGAGTTGGTGCTGTAATGCTTGTTCTTTCCGTCATATGGGAACGCCGAACAAAGAGTCCACTTCGTGAGAAAGTAAAGTGAATCGGATACAATACTTTAGTAATTCTTGGTATTATCCTACGGTCCTTGACCAGCAATTCAAGACTTCTTGACCCTGATTTGGACTTCCCTAGAGATTAAATGTGGGTATTTGGAGTGTCTGCATATGGACGATATTGATCCATCTTACTACAAAGGCATGGAACTCATCTTTCAAGGTAGATATGAAGAAGCTGAACCACTTTTGCTTGAAGCATTGGAAAGGGAACCTGATAATGTCGAGTTGATATGCGACCTAGGATTGATTTACCTCAATCTTAGGATTTGGGATAATGCTGAGA
>CAZMBV010000272.1:0-2335 GCA_964564335.1 uncultured archaeon | reverse complement strand
CTTGTTGTTTTCCTTGCGTGCGTATCACTATTGATATCGCTTGCGATATCACTGGCGATAATATGCTTATAAAGTTTGAGTAGCCGACTCTAAGCAATATTAAAACACATGGGGATTTCATCATTCTAGGATTCCTCAATGTCTTTGATCTTGTTACAATTATGGACTTCTTACAGTAGTTATTCAATGACAATCTATAAGGACCAGAGATTCTCGTATCAGAGTAGATGAAATCACCTGGTTGGAAGAATACGAAACGGCTGCTATGGTGGTTGATTGCTGGAACACGAGGTGGAGTAAACCGTGCCAGAATCCTCCTCCTCCTACACGATAGGCCGTATAACGCCAATCAACTTGCGGAACTACTGAAACTTGATTACAAGACAGTCAGACATCATCTTGATTATTTGATGAAACATGAAGTCATCGTCCAACAGGGCGAGGGATACGGTTCCGTCTTTTTCTTATCAAGTGAGATTGATGAGAACTTCGAGAGCTTCAAAGAGATTTGGGAACAAATTGGGCAAAAGGGTATAGGTGACAATGATGACACAAAATAATGAAATGAATGACAAGAAAATCACAGTAATTCTACCAGTCATAATTACTGCCGTAGCGGTAGCAATCATAGGCCTAATGCTCTCTATGCTTATACTTGCATCACCCCACACAGCTCCTCCACCAATTCCAGAACCCGACCGTGTTCTCATGGACTACTTTTTGAAAATCAAGACTATGGTTTCTCTGGTCAATATAGTCTTCATAATTTCACTGATATCAATTTACAGGGGTATCTATCATCAGGTCAAATCTCAATTCACTTTGGGACTCATAATTGTCATGCTAGTTCTCCTCATGTACGCACTCTCCTCAAATCCCCTCATTCATGTTCTATTTGGATACCAAGCTCAGGGCCTAGGACCTTTTGCAATGATGCCAGACATCTTCACTACATTCGCCCTTGGTTTACTATTATACATCAGTCTTGACTGACAAGAATCTGTAGAGATTTGGGTATAATCAGGAAAGATTTCGGTAAATCAGCATATACTATTCCTGATTCTTTCATCATACAATGACAACTCCAGAGCACACCACGAATAATAATTCGAATGCGCAGGGTCTCTTGAGCAGAGATAATATCAAAGCGTATCTTCTAACGATGTTCGGAATAACTGCAATCATAGCACTTTACTATCTTCTCTTAGGATCAGCAGCTAGAATGCAACTGCCAGGAGGTCAACTTCCAGGGGATCAACCTGCAGGAGGACAACCTCCAAATGGTCCAATAGGTCAGTTACCCGTTGGCGGAACGGGAATCGGAGCACTGAATTCCTGGCCACTTTGGGGTCAATTGCTGGTTCCGTCGCTTCTTGAATTATCAATTGGAATTGCTATCTTCATTGTTTTTGGACTGATGATCACTTATGTTTACAGACGAAAAGGAGCTCGTACCAGTATCTATCTGATTGTTATAGTTGGATTGCTTCTAATCATTGCAACAAATCTAATTCATGGTGTACAGATTGGTATTGAACAGACAATGGGTACGGGGGAGATTTTTGCAGATGCACTCAATATAGACAACATTATTGACTTCATTAGTAACTTTGAAACGCTTCAGCCGTCCCTGACACTACATGCTCAGACTCAACCTCCGGGAGCAGTTCTTACCATATATCTGCTTTATCTTGTTTTCAATTCACCAATTTTTGTCGCCATTGGGCTTTGTGCTGTATCAGTAATTGGTTCAGCATTCTTTCTAAGAGGAATAGTGCGTCAGCTCTTTGATGATGAAAACGCACAATATGCAACATTCCTGTACCTAGTTCTCCCAGCTGTGCAGGTCTACTATCTTGCTAATATCTATGCTATTGTCGCGACCTTGGTGCTCGGAGTTCTCTACTTCTACTTCCACTCAGATAGAAAAGTCGCAGCGATAGGATCATTCGTCAGCCTCTTTCTATTGACCTTCGTTACCTTTCTTTCAGTCTTCATGGTCTTTTTCCTCTTTACTTACGAGATACTAAAGTCTAATTCGATTAAAACAGATAATATCGTAAATCGACTGAAGAACATCCTGATATCCATGAAAAATCCAATCCTTCTGTCACTTAGTGTTGGAGCAGTGTATGGTCTGCTTCTTGTGACACTTGGCTTCAATTACATTAACGCCTTTCTTTACGCGAGTTCATTAGAAAACCCAAATGGGTTCATGCTCTTCGTAAGTCCAGTTGAATATCTCACAACCAGAATTCAGGACATATTGGATATCGTCATCTTCTTTGGTCCAGTCCTCTCAGTTCTTGCGTATCGAGGTTTTGTCACATTGCGA
>CAZMBV010000271.1:0-2347 GCA_964564335.1 uncultured archaeon | reverse complement strand
GACTTCACAAATACACATGTAGGTACATACGATATTGAACTTAGTGCAAGGAAAGCTGGATATGATTCTCTCAATCTCGTTTTAGAAGATTTTCTCCTCATTCGACCGTTTCCGTGGCTTGCTATTGGATTGCTAGGTGGGGGAATAGCTGCAGTGGTTGTCGGTTGGTTTATCCTGAAACGCAGACGGGGTGACTCATTTACCTATAAACGTGAAAAGAGTTCTCGTTCAAAACCGCAAGGAAAAAGCAAGGAAGAGCAGCGTCGACAGAAGGAAGAAGATGGTAAGTTTGACCCAAAGGAGTTTTTTGATGTATAATGCGCATTTTTAACCTGTTTGCGATAGGGTTTTATATTCCCTGCATAAACTAAGCATTGTTCCGATTGGTCGAGGGTCCTAGTATGTCTACTCGCGTTGATAGTATCAATAAAATCATCCGTGACTTTGAGACTGTTCCAGGTGTAGAAGGTGCAGCACTTGTATCTCCTGATGGTCTCATGATTGCTTCCGCTCTACCTGAGAGCGAACAAGAGAATGTTGCTGCCATCAGTGCTGCAATCACATCCCTTGGTGAAAAGGCAACAATGGAGCTTGACCGTGGAACTCTTCTTGAAATCTACGTGAAAGGTGACAAAGGTTATACTCTCATTACATCAGTAGGAGACCGTGCAGTCTTTCTTGTATTGGCCAAGGTGGATGCTCAGTTAGGCCTCATCTTCATGGACATGAAGCGAATGGCTGAAGCTCTGCTTGATATTCTGTGAGTGAAACTTCTCACTTCAATTTCTTCACAATTGCATCAACAATGTGATGCGCTATTTCACGCTTAGATGTAAGTGGGACGTGTTCTACCGATTTTCCTGAGCCCACAATCAGCACCTCATTTGTATCAGATTCGAAAGCAACTCCTTTCTTCTGTTCATCATTAGCTACTACAAGATTGCAAATCCCTGCATCAATCTTTGCTCTTGCTCGGCTCTCCAATTCCTTTTTGGTTATCCCTGATTCGACTTTGAACCCAACAATGAAAAGATTCTTGAATTTCTTTCGAGCTTCTTCTATAATCTTCTTTGTAGGCACCAATTCCACGGAAAGACTACTTTTTCCAGAAACCATCTTACTATCTTCTTTTTTGGATGGCACATAGTCTAATACTGCTGCTGATGAAATGAAACAATCCGTTTTCTGACCCTCTAGTGCGCTCATTACAGCCTCCATCATATCTTCGGAAGTTGTCACATTGATTACGTTCGCTTGAGCTGGGGGTGTTTGCGCAGATGGACCTAATACTAGAGTAACTGTTGCACCGCGTGAAATCAACTCATGAACTAATGCTATTCCCATCTTCCCTGTAGATGGGTTTGTGATGAATCGGACTCGATCTATCCAACCACGAGTGGGCCCTGCTGAAACCAGGAAATGCTTATTCACAAGGTCCTTTGGTCCAAGTGTTTTCAGTACAAAATCCACAATTGAATCCACATCAGGAATCTTGGCTTTTGCTTCCTCCATCCTCGGGGATACAACACCAATCCCCATTGATTTGAGTTTCTTAATATTCTCAATAACTGCTGGATGATCATACATAGATTCATGCATTGCAGGTACAACAACAACAGGGATTTTCGCACCGATTGCTGATGATACAGTTGTTGTCACAGGAGTATCATCAATCCCATTGGCAACTTTTCCAATTGTGTTTGCTGTTGCTGGGGCAATAAGTACCAGGTCAACATGACCTGCATGTTTTCCTGCAAGAGTGATATGCTCAATCTGACCCGTCAATTCAGTTATGACAGGATTGCCTGTTGCCCATTCGAGTAAGTATGGGTGAATTATCTTTGTTCCCATCTTGCTCATTACCGTGTAAACCTCTGCTCCGTGACGCATTAGCTTCCTAGATAGGGCAACACATTCGACTGCTGCAACACTACCAGTAACACACAGGGTGATTTTCTTTCCATCTAATTTGCTGCTTAGGCTTCCCGTGATTAGTTTGGATGTATGTTCCATTGAGTGATTCGCCCCAAGTTCTTCTGTTGACGTTGAGTACCAACACCAGAATCCGAATAAGAGTTGTGGATATATCACTCTAATCTATTCTTAGACAATTCAAATTGAGGTGATATCACCAACTCACTCGTGTGGGCAAAGAATATTAATGGCAAAGCGGTTGAGGCTGAGTGATGGTGCGACCATCTTAGTGGATGGGCCGTCATACATCTGTACGGGAAAGGGCATAAATTCCCCTCTCGTACGTTTGGGAATACCTGGTTTGCAAGAACAATCCTAGGTAGGTGCGGAATACTTGGCTGACACTACTCGTGACTTGGAGGCTCTTCTCAGA
>CAZMBV010000270.1:0-2372 GCA_964564335.1 uncultured archaeon | reverse complement strand
ATCCAACTTCCTTCAACTCATGACCTGGGTGACAACTTTGCTCGAGCATTTGACATCACGTATTTGAACGAGAACAATGAAACCGTGTATGCTTGGCAGACATGCTATGGTCCTGCTATTTCACGCATCTTTGGTGCATTAATCTCAGTACATGGTGACAATAAGGGGCTTAGACTACCTTTCAAGATCGCACCTTATCAAGTGGTTGTGATTCCAATATTCAGAGGAGATACTGCAGATGCGGTCCTAAAATACTGTGAAGATATCCGAGATACCCTCAGAAAAGCTGGGCTCAGAGTACATCTTGACAATAGAGATGACACACCAGGCTGGAAGTACAACTATTGGGAAATGAAGGGTGTTCCAATCAGAATAGAGGTTGGTCCCAGAGATCTGAAAGGTAACAAAGCCGTTCTCTTTCGTAGGGATACTTTGGAACGAGAAACCATTGATATTAAGGATCTGAAGAAAAAGGTCATCAATCTTGGTGCGGCTGTTGATAAGAATCTAAGAGAAATAGCTGAATCAAAATTTGAGGGTCTTGTTGTCGATGCCGATAACTTTGGCGCTATCGAAGACGCTCTAGATAATGGTAAGATTGCTCGAATTCCATTCTGTACCACTGAGATGGAAGGTCTCCCCTGTGACGAGGAAATCAAAGATCGTACAGGAGGCGAAGTTCGTGGCACACGAATTGATGTGGAAGAAAAACCTGAAGGTGTATGTGTAGCCTGTGGTAAAGTTGCCACTGAAATCGTCTACATCGCGAGGTCCTATTAATCAACTAGACCCAAGGGCTCAATAGGCCATTGGGTCTTATTTTTCTCGTGGGTTTTGAATGAAAGTCTTAGTCGTTTCAAATCACGAGTATGCTAGAATCATTCAAGATATTCTTGGAGATACTGCAGAAGTAATTATATCAGATACTTCATCGGATTCTATCTTGGAACAGGGAAAAGATGCCGATATCATTGCCTCGAATAGAGTTCCATCTGAGCTCATAGCGTCTTCATCAAGATTGAGGATGATACAGACATTTACTGCAGGAGTTGAGAACATCGATTTTTCTGCAATACAGAAGAAAGAGCATCTAATAGTCTGTAACACTCACATCAATGCTGCTGAGGTTGCTGAGTTTGCAATCACACTCCTTTTTGCAGTCGCCAAAAACATCATTCCAAATGATAGAGAACTCCGAAAGGGGGACTGGAAGTATGCCTTTGGTGGACCAAGTCCTAATGTGGAAATTCGTAAAAAGACCTGTCTTATTATTGGTCTTGGTAACATAGGCTCTGAAATAGCAAAACGATTGAAGAGCTTCGATATCACAATTCATGCAGTAAATCGAAGTGGAACATCCAAGCATGCTGAATTAGTCGAAAAACTAGTGAAGATTGATGACGTGAAACATCTCGTTAAGGATGCTGACTTCATTATTCTCTCACTACCTTTGACCTCTGAGTCAAAAGGACTTGTCAATGAACAATTCATATCCTTGATGAAACCGAGCTCCATCATTGTGAATGTATCACGAGGAACAATTATTGAAGAAGAAGCTCTCTTTAATGCACTTAGAGAAAACAAAATTCTTGGGGCTGGACTGGACGTATGGTGGCGATATCCAAAGAAATGGGGTGGTACTGGAGAGCCTCCAACAGATATGCCCTTTCAGGATCTTGAGAACCTTGTGGCATCACCACATAGAGCTGGGTATTCAGAGAATACGGAACGAGAGTATTTCCAGTTTGCTGGTGAGAATATACTTCGATTTATCAAAGGAGAAACTCCTCACAATATTATTGATCCTAATCGTGGTTACTAGACAAATCGCATACGATGATAGTCATGAGATTTGAGAATTAGTCATTTTGTTCGTGTAAGAATCTCTAAAAGTAGATCTAAATCATCAAAAGAAGAATTTGAATGAGAAAGAACACTGCTGCATTAATCGCCATAATTGGTGGATTGGCCGTCTTCAGTATCAAGATTATCGCATATATCTATTCAAATTCAGTGGCATTGCTATCCGACGCTCTAGAATCGATAGTTAATATTCTAGCATCAGGGATGATGCTCTTTTCAATCCATATTTCAGAAAAACCTGCAGATGATACACACGAATATGGGCATCAAAAAATTGAGGATATATCAAGTGCCTTTGAAGGAATATTCATTATAGCTGCTGCACTCCTCATTATTAATGCTGCAGCAGGGCGACTTTTTGTTTCATCAGAGCTTCTTGAGATAAATCTCGGCATTGCGATATCTGTGTTAGCTACAGGAATCAATGCTGGGATATCTCTATTGTTAACCCGAACAGCAAAGTCGAGTGGATCTATGGCGTTGGAAGGTGATGCGAAACATCTGCTGTC
>CAZMBV010000269.1:0-2388 GCA_964564335.1 uncultured archaeon | reverse complement strand
AAACTAATTCATGGTGATTTCAAATATCTTCTAATGGAATCAGAAACATCCAAAGTGTTTCTTGCTTCACTTCCCAATGACTCTGATTACTTTCTCACTGTGACTACAGCTCCAAGAGTAAACCTTGCAGCTCTATTCATTGAGATGAAGGAAAACCTATCACGATTATCGTATCTATTAAGACAACATGTTGATGGAAGACTTCCACCTCTCAGGTCTTATAGTAATGATGAAACGAGTCGTGTGCTTGAAGGATTTGCTGTTGCTGAAGGTCGAGATACTACATATGGAGTGTCACGGTCGGTAATATCACTTGATAGATCGCAGGCTCTAAGCTTGAGAGCACTTCTACGACAAGTGCATGATTCTATTCCCAATATTGGTTCTGTGTTTCTGTCATTGAGTGGTGGAGTCAGAGTTTCTCTAGAAGGATTCACAAACGATAGACTTGCTGCAATGTCGTTTGCATTACATGATGCCTCCGAAAGGGTTGTAAGAACTCTCAGAAACAGTTCTCTACAAACCGTTTTGTGTGAAACAGAAGCAACTCGACACTTTATCTATGCAGTACCTAATGGTGTATTTAGCCTCTGGGTCGATAAAGATAGCCAGAAGCTTGGTCTTATGAGATTGTTATTGAAACATTACATAGAGGAGATTCGACGAGTCCTTTCATCTGTTTCAATGGTCAAACCAGCTGTTCCTGATGACCTAAAGGAGCTGCTTCTCGCAGGAAGTTCCGATAAAGGTCTACTCATGACGAGGAGAGACAAATGACGTACTCAATACTACGAATGATTGATCTAATGGGTGATCAATTCCCATTGCTACTTAACTCAGTCTTAGAAAGAATACCTGTAATTGTCGCGGGTGAGGATATCGAGCTTGTGGATGACATCACAGAGTGTCTTACGACCCTCTGTCCGCACAGACATAAACTGGTCTTTTGGAGAGATTTTACTTCAGAATCAGAGATACTATCTGTCTGGGAAGAAGAGAAGCATAACTATGAAGTTAGTAGAACCGTTGTATGTGGTCTATCTGGAAATCTAAGGTTAGCCTTGGATAGAATCGCTCGCTTTGCAGGTTGGATTCTAGCTATTCCGATAGGAACTATGGTTCTTGGTGTCCAAGTGAATGAAAAGACTCTTGAAGATGTCACAATCCATGTTCGTAATAACTCGGGTAACTGTGGGATACTTAGAATCACTTCCCCGTCCTCGATGACATTCACACTTGTGAACCAGACTAATAGTAGTCTTGATGTAGAAAAGAAGATAGTCAATAAAATATTGGTACGCAAAAAGCAATCTTTGGAGAGAATACGGCGTCTATTGACAAAATCACTTCGAGGTACAAATGTATCAGAACATATTGTGAATGCTGTATTGAAATTAGATGATGAATCTGAGAAACTCACACAAGATGTGTTCGAAGAAGAGATCAATAATTATGTTCATGCTGCGCGGAGAGCTGTAACATTACTCTCTAGAATCCGACTTGCAAGAGAACTCGGTGCATCTACCACTCTAACGGAGAGGAATCTGTACGAAGCAATTGGATGGGATGGGGGAGAACTGACCGATTTAATTCGCTTTATACGAGCAGAATGGCATGAAGATTTTTCAGATTGTGTAAAGCTTGGTACACTATCAGGTCTGGGAGCATGGGTTGATAGTATGTGGGGTACATGAACTAGGGAGATTTGTACATGATTATAGACTATGGTAATCGCACTGTTGGTCTCAAGATAGTTTTCTTTGGACCTGCAATGAGTGGAAAAACGACTGCAATTCGATGGTTATTTTCATCTCTTGACTATGCTGATAAATTAACTTCAATTGAAAATACTGTTGGCAGAACAATGTTCTGTGATTTTGGCACTATTCCATTTCCACTCAATGAAAATTGGATTGTTAACGCACATGTTTGGTCAGCCACAGGGCAAGATTTCTATAGATCTACTCGTGAAGTGGTTCTTGTAGGTGCAGATGGTGTGATTTTCATGGCTGATTCTCAATCTACATTACTGGATGAAAATCATGCAAGTTGGAAAGAGCTTATGTCAATGATTGCAGAGGAAGAACGACCATTGCCAGTTGTTTTTTGTCTTAACAAACAAGATCTTCCTGGAGCAGTTGATGGAGGACAACTTAGAGAACATCTACGACTTCCGTCCTCAGTACCTGTATTCAGAAGCATTGCTAAAGATGGCTATAACATCATGGAAGCTTTTCAATTCATATTCCAAGCTGCTATGAGAGCAAGTGTCACCGTAAAACCTATCTCATGAAGGATAAAATGAATTGGTGCGACCGCCGGGATTTGAACCCGGCTTGAAAGCTTGTACTTCAATGACGATGGATTTTTTTTGTCAGATAGTAATTC
>CAZMBV010000268.1:0-2419 GCA_964564335.1 uncultured archaeon | reverse complement strand
GGATCACCCTTGTCTTCATCATAGATCCAGCCACAGACGATGCATTCGTATTGTGCCATTATTATTTCTCCAATTATTTCAGGTAAGTCGAAATTTACCCAGTTAATTCAGACTTACCAACTTGGGTTAAAAGCCTTTACTTATAATCTCCGAGAAGGGGAGGAGCGGAGCACTTAGCTCCTACTCATCCCATGAATCAGTATCATCCTCTGATTCGTCATCATAGCTTTCATCGTCTTCGGTGACGGATGTTTCATCTTCCTCTGGTTCCTCGACAACTTCAGGTTCCTCGTTAACTTCTGGTTCTTCAGCAGGCATTGAATCTTCAGGTTCTACATCTGATTCTTCTGTTTCATCCGTCACTAGCTCTTCTTCAACCTCATCTGCAGTGTAATCAGGAACCGGTTTAGGACCTTCGGCTTTTCTTGATTTACGGATGAACAGAAGTTCCATGACGAGTGCAACGAATGGGAAGACGAAGAGCTTGATGACATCTGGTATCCGCTCACCCAACATTCCACCTGACATTGCTGCCAGTGTCCCGAATAATGCCTGTACGACCAGATAGCCTGATGCGAGGAAGAAGGTAAGAGTAGCCGCAAGTTCACCTGAAATCTTCCATCTTGTTTCAAGATGTGCACGACTTGATAATGTGAGCCCAACAGAACTCATAGCATAGAGTAGGAAGAACACTGATGTGCCCATGTCAATCAATAGAGATACTAAATCAAAAGACGCGCTGACAGGCTTTAAAATATTATATAGGAAATAAGCAGAATATAACGATACAAATAGACCGAGCAAAGCTAGATTATCTACAGTCGCCCTCTTTCGTTCTCTGATCATAATAACGCCATTAAGAAAATTGAATCCAAGAGCTAACACTGCACCTAGTATCGCGGCTAAGAAAGTAGGTCCATCAAGACCACCTCCTGAAGTGTAGTTCCATAGAGCAAAAACGGCGAGCGCACCAATTACAATCACATAGCTTACGATATGAAGCGAACCAAAGATGAACGTAACAGCCTTTGAGCGAGTCGTAATCTGTACTTTTTCAGCATATCCTAATGCAGACCTAGATGAGAGATATGCTTGAAAACCAATCCATCCAAGGAATGCAATTCCTATCATTACAATAAAAACCAATCCTGTTACCCACAATATGGTATAAACAACAACACTGACAATAACCCAGATAATGAAGAACACAAAGGATCTTCCATATGATTCTTCACTAGCTACAAAACGTTGGAGTCCTAATAGTGAAAGAAATGCAGTGAGCAAGAAGAAGGTTGGGAAGATTCCGCCAATAAACAGGATAATTGCTCCTGAGATTTGCGGGAAGAAATTACCTAGCTCCCTAAACACAAGTGTGAAGAAAGCAGATAGAATGAAAATCAAAAAGAACCATCTTAGTCTCTTTGATTGAAAGAATAATTTTAGACCTTTTACGAAGCGAGTAAGAACCGGAATATCCATTCATTGTTCCTCCTAGGACACTAATTCTGAAAGATGATATAGCTATTTATGTCTGAGCACATAAACCATCTCTTCTTCAAGAGTTGCTTTTACAGTTGGTTTTTCGACTAGTGTTCCAACCTTTTTCCCCTCAGAATCAAAGAACACGAACCATGGGATTGCAGTTGCTCCCCACTCATTGATCTCAGGAGGTGAAGGAGGCACCCTCCACTGAACATCTGGATTCAATGGATCTGTCTTAATGTCGCCAAATACCATGGCATCAATACCAATCTTCTCTTCAAGATGAAGTACAACAGGCATTGCTCTCTTACAATCTCCGCACCACGAAGCGCTAAAGATGACAACCTTGAGTCCCTTCATTATCTCCCGTAATTCATCAACCGCTTCATCGTTAAGCTTGTATTCTTCGTACATTTCCATCACAATGTCTCTGTCTTTCTCAGAGAGTGCATCGATGTAACCCTTGGCATTTGTCGTTCGTTTTCTAATATCCTCAAAGTCTATCATAGTATTAGAAAGAGTGCTAGAATGTAATAAAACCCTTCGATAGGTCTTAATTCAACATCCTAGCAACCCTGATAAATGAGTAATTGCCAATTATAATTAGGTACACGAAGGCAGGTGATATCTTGGCAGCTGAGCTTTACAAGACGATTATTGTCGGAGCACCTTCAGTAGGTAAATCTAGTCTTGTCCGAAGATATCAGACTGGTGAGTTTAGAGAGACACATACTGCAACAATCGCTGCAGATCTAAGTGCTATCACTTTCGATTTTCCTTCAGGTAAAGTCATTCTGACTATTGTGGATATTGGTGGTCAGGAGACCTTTGCAGCATTGAGAAATCGTTTCTATGTCGGTGCACAACATTTGATATTTGTGTATGACATGACCAACAAAGAAACCTTCAAACGAATCACGCCACTCTATGAAGCCCT
>CAZMBV010000267.1:0-2461 GCA_964564335.1 uncultured archaeon | reverse complement strand
TATACATCGACTACAATGTATCAGGTTACAAAGAGTGAGAACGATATGCATACTACAATCTCACTGGACCTGATAGAACTTTCAACTCCTCATGTTAAAAAATGGGAATCTACAAGAGAACAAGAAACCAGCTATAGCAGATTTGTGGAACAAGGTCTATCTTTAGGAGTCTACGATGAAGATAAACTGGTAGGAATTGCTATTGTTGAGAAGCAAGAATGGAACAGAACTCTCTGGGTCTGGGAGTTCCATATTGATTCAGATTACCGTCAAAGAGGCTTAGGAAGGCAACTCATGGACCGACTTGAATTGGTCGGAAAAGAAGCTGGGTGCCGGGTGATGGTATGTGAGACACAGAACACAAATGTTCCAGCAATCAGGTTTTACCGAAGTGTGGGTTTCGAGATTGGAGCGATTGATCTCTCATATTATACTAACAAAGATATTACTGATTTTGAAGTCGCAGTATTCATGAAGCGGTTCATTGAATAGATGATTATTTTGCGAGGCGGATCAATTTAGTTTCAATCTCATATGATACGACTGTTATTAGTTAGAAATCGTATAAGATTCCGACATAATAACTTAATATATCGAATCTTCTAAGAAAAATTATCCACGCCAGTTAGAGGGATGATTACAATGACTGCCGCATCTACGTACAAGATAGTGAAACTTGCTGTTGTAGGTGATGGTGGAGTTGGCAAGTCAACACTTATCTCCCGATTAGCGACAGGCGAGTTCATTGACAAAAACATGACTGTCGGTTTTGATGTTGAATCTTGGACCATCTCCACCAATAGTGATTCCGAAGCCATCAAAGTAGCATGTTTTGATTTTGGAGGACAAAAGCAATTCCGCTTCTTTCAGGGGTCCCTTATTCTTGGAGCTAAAGCAGCACTAATCGTATTCGATTGTAATTCATATATGTCGCTCATGAAGATTCGTGAATGGATGGATATGATTATTGGAGTACCTGATAACAATAAACTACTGGTTGGCACCAAGATAGATATGGGTTCAGGAATTCCCATTGAAGATATTCAGGAGATAGCAGACGATTATGGAATCGATTACATTCTGCTAAGCTCCAAGACCGGAGAGAATTTCTCACAACTTATAGATCGCTTGAAGTCTATTTGTTGTGAAACCAATGACAATGAATCCTGATGCTTTTTCTACTACATAGTTTAATATTGTGCTATGAAACCTATTTTTCTGGAGCTGAGAGTTTTGTCAGCAGAATCTGGTAACATCAAGGTCCTTTGTGATATCTGTAATCAACCAATTGAATTTCAGGTTTCACAGGAAAAGATTCGAGAGCAGAGAGATGGTATTCTTCGTGTGGCACTGGCTCATGGTGATCCTCTTCATGTGATAATCGTGTATGTTGATAGAAACCTTCGGGTTCGTGGTGTTGAGGCTTCAGATAGTTTCCAAATGGAGGGTGAGAGAGCAGAATCTGTTGTGTCTGCTTCTGAAGTTGCAGAGAACCTTTCAGAGGCGATGGGTGAACCTTGTTTTCAGGCACTCTACTCCTTTTCTGAAATAGAAGAACGTGAAAAGACTGCTTTTATTCTGGATAAGACAATTCTTCGCACAATATGTGATTCAGGTGTAATTTGCCTTGGTAAGATTCGACAGAAAGTTGCATTCTTGGAAAAAGCACTGGGAGACCGTATTGACCTACCTCAGATTGAAACTATATGCGAAAGATATGTCCAAGAAGGGTTAATAAAAAGAATTTGAATTTTTATTATTTATGAGCTTTTTCAGATTTAGACGAAGGAAGGACCCTCGTCGGAACTATCTCAATCGGATGGCGATTGGACTTGGAGCTGGAATAGTAAAGGCACGCGATGCAATCCTTAATCCTGATTTTGGCCCACAGGGTGCAATGGATGTTCTCTCTACATGGATGGGCCAAGAGATTGCCAAAGAACTTCTTAATCAGAAGGTCATCACACCAACATCATCTCCAGAAGAAGTACTTGAAAAAATGCTTGAGGAAGTACGAATTGCTGAGGATCTCTCTGTTGAGATGGTTGGTAATACTGCACATGTTGTGGTCCAGAATTGTTTGATCTGTCCACGCAAAGTTGGTGGATATGATCTCGAAGGTTATACTGCTTGTCCTGTTGGCGGATTAGTACGAGGTGCTATTGGTTTAGTATCAGGAAAAACCCCTCAATTAAGTAAAATCGATCTAAAAACTGGTGAGATTTGTAAAACAGACTTCACAGTTTCATAGGAATAGGATAGTGTGCGAAATGTCGCACCATCTTCCTGCCTAATACCATTAGTTCATATGAGATAGAACAATCACTAGTAATAGACGAAAAATAGAATCTGACTCAGCTCATGTTTCAGTATAGACTGAGGGAAATTCGAATAAGAATCTGGTAGTCTATTGTGCCAGTATCTCATTTATTACCTAATTAGCTGATAACCAGACTTGAAT
>CAZMBV010000266.1:0-2506 GCA_964564335.1 uncultured archaeon | reverse complement strand
AAGAAACAGTCTTCGCAATAAATGTAAGCTTTTAGTCATCAATAATCTTCAATGAATTTCTCCAATCCGGGATTCTGAGCGGTCAATTCACTTGCTAAATCTTATGCATAAGAGAAAGCCGCAGTATCATCCTAATCACGAACGGGTCCGCGAACTACATGAAATAATCAAACTACTGCGTATCCAAATGGGAGTCCAACTTAGGGCGATTTGAGAACCATCGATGTATACCCTGTAAGGTCACGTAGTTCATGCGAATCAAGATATGTGTCCATTGAAAATAAGGTATGAGTTTTATCGACCTGAGGAAGTTCTCTTAGAAAATCAACAATGAATCGGTTCATTTCATCGATGTTCCTAGTACGAACCTTCAACATTACATCATAGTCGCCACTCACAACATGAACACCTTGGACGAGTGGATGAATAGCAATTTCTTTGCAAAAATCACGTTGAGAGACCACACCCTTTCTCCCAGGGACTCGATATCTGACTGTTACAAGAATAAACGCAAGAGTTTCGCGTCCAACCTTCTTCGGATCAAGAATTGCAGAATAATGTCTGATAACGCCTTTTTCCTTAAGTGACTGCATTCTAGCATGGACTGTCGCAATTCCCTTTCCTACTTCCTTTGCTAAATCAGAGATCTTCATCTTACTGTCAATCTGCAAGAGACGAAGAAGTTCCAAATCCACCTCATCTAGCTTAATTGAGTTTTCCGAATAGATTTCGGTCATAGTTCCATTATACCGAATAAAGTAGAAATACTTTCGGGTTTCAGTAAGAAAAGCATATAGTCCATTTTGAATACAAAATTCAATAGAGAGAGGCAGTGATTGCCTTAGACTAAGAAATTGGAAACATTTTGTTTCAAACCCCAAGGGTCCGCACAAAAAGGCAAGACCCTCTCTCCTACCATGTATCGAGATTACCGAAGAGGATGTCATATATGAGCAAGGATCACACCCAACCAGAATTTCTTAGATTGATATTTAGTGATCTACTAGGAGATTTGAGAAGCATTGAAATTGGAATCGATAGCCTTGATGATGTCCTTGAACATGGGATTATGATAGATGGTTCCTCAGTACCCGGTTACGCTTCAGTAAACAAAAGTGATCTTCTCCTCATGCCCTCAAGCGCCACCCCGACACCTCAACCTTGGGATCCATCAGCAGCTTTCCTACTGTGTAGAGTACATGAAACTTCAGGAAAACCACACCCACGAGATCCACGTAACATTCTCGACACCATGACTGCCAAAGCTTCAAGATTAGGATTTCAGCTCATGGTGGGTGCCGAATTGGAGTTTTTTACTATACGAAGATGTCCAGATGATTCGATTGTGCCAAGAGATTCTGGAGGATACTTCTCCTCACGACCTTCAGATCCAGAAATCGATTTCAGACGTGATATCATTCGAACTCTGAATGCGATAGGGATTCAAACAACTACCCATCATCATGAAGTAGCACAAGGTCAACATGAAATAGGGCTTAGATATGCACCATTATCAATTGCTGCAGATAATATTCTTCTCGCACGTGAAATAATCAAGGAGATGGGAGCCACTCGTGGAATAGACGTCACGTTCATGCCAAAACCATTCTCAGATCAGAATGGCTCGGGATTACACCTGCACCAGAGTATTTGGAGAATTGATAATTCACGAAATCTGTTCTCCTCGAAAGAGAAAGGAGGACTGTCTCGATTGGCTATCCACTATGTTGCGGGATTGTTGGAACATGCATCCAGCTATATTGCGTTTCTAGCGCCAACAGTGAATTCATACAAAAGATTAGTCCCTGGTTTTGAGGCACCTACGAGGATTGCTTGGGGATATCGAAACAGGAGCACCATGGTACGAGTTCCATACTTCAACGGTTCTGAAAAAGCAGCAAGAATCGAGCTGAGGTGCCCTGATTCAACAATATCACCTCATCTTGGGATCGCCGCAATTCTAGCAGCAGGTCTGGACGGAATTAAGAGAAACCTCGAGCCAGGAAAACCAGTAGCAGCTAATCTCTTTAGATCTTCATCGGATGTGAAATCACTACCAATATCTCTGAGAGAATCACTGACATTTCTTGAGCAGAGTCACCTAATGAGAAATGAATTAGGAGATACAGCAGTTGAAGCATTTGTAACCTTAAAGATGCAAGATTGGAATAAGTATGTGGAAGTTAATGATGACCCCCTCTCTCCAGACATCACAAAATGGGAACTTGAAAAATATCTGCATGCAAATTAGAAACAAAATGCATCCAAAAGACTTCTATCCATCTTTATTCAAGAAATGATGAGTCGGAGGTCTACTCAATGGTAGCATTTGAAAGCAAGGAACAACTAATGGAAGTCTTCAACAAGTTTTGGGCGAAAGCAATACAACTAGAAGACGTCATGGCTAAGTTAGCTGACAAGAAAATTATAGTAAGGTTCGATATAGAAGAACCTGAAGCTCATATGACAATTAACTTCAGAGACCCAGGACCTAATGGAGAGATTG
>CAZMBV010000265.1:0-2513 GCA_964564335.1 uncultured archaeon | reverse complement strand
TGGCGACCTTCTTCATCGTTGATTCGCATAATGATATTTGCTTTCTCAAGGTTCGTTAGTTGTTTTCGTAGCTTATCTTCGGTCATGTCCACATCGATTTTGAGCTGCTCTACTTCTTTAGGTCCTGTTCTCAGAACCTGAATTACATCATATGCTTCAAAGTCGAGAATATGTTTAGCAAGCTCCTCAGCCTCAGTCCAGATTGTATCAAACAAGTCCTTGCGAAGCCTTGCTAGATAGTCTCTGTGATATCGTCTTGAAGCTTGAAGGAACTGATCTGCAACTTCTGTTGGTAGGCTACCCTTCCGTACAGATTTCACTGTATCAGAATTGATCTTTCTTAAGATGAATAATGCTCTTGTGAGATAGATAACTTCGGATGATAATCCCTCGACCCAACCTGTCGCAATGATTCCCATCTTAACAAGGGGCCTGAGGACTAAGTCAACATCAATCTTCTTTCCAACTTCATCAAAGATCATCTGTTCTAATTCTGTGGATTGAATAGACCCATTCCTCATCAATGTCTGTACAATCGTACGGCGTACTGGATCATTGAGAATTGAAGCCTGACGCTGCTCAGCAGTCATCTGAGTATAGCGAGCTATCTGTTTGTAGAGCTTGGGTACCATCTTTTTGTATTCATCGCCATCTGCATTGAGAAACATTTGGGTGGCAATTTCTGGTAGAGCATCCTTGTATACGTCTGGGTCCTCATCAAGACTCAAAACAAGGAATACCATCGATGGTAATCCCTTCAAGTGCATATTCAAACCACCATAATAAACAGCAAGTTTGAAGTCATTAAAAGCAAGTGAGCTAAACCCAGGTTTCTGAGACTCTTCAGTTTCACCAAGAGTTGCTATTCCATAGACTCTCATTGAAGTAGTAGGGTCTAGCCCCACTTGAAGCTTCTTTGGAGTCTTTGATGTGACAACTGGTCCAAGCTCGTCATCCCATTTCAATACAGCAAGGCCTTCAGGCATTTTTGACAGTTCTCCGAGTTATTTTAGATGTACTGACTTGAGAGTATAGCATACAAAAAATGCGTCTTTTCCCACGTCAATATTTCTGTTGCAGGTATTAGCCAATTGCATTGGTCCCACAGAATAAAGTAGGTCTAAAATTGAATTAGAACTGCTTTAGACTAATCCTGTTGTTTGAGAAAATGGCTCAGTTTTCTAATAAGAGAATCGTGGATGAATATTTCTTTCAAATATTAGATAATATCGTGACAACCATGTTGTTTCCAAATCCCCCAATATTGTGTGTGAGACCAATATGTGGATCTGCAGTTTGAAGGTCATTCGGTGCCATCCCTCTTAATTGAAGTACAATATCTCTAATCTGTGCGACACCAGTCGCGCCTGTTGGATGCCCTCTTGCTTTTAGACCACCAGTAGGATTCACTGGTATAGCTCCAGACACCTCGGTAGTTCCATCTTTGACTGCGGTAATCGCTTGCCCCTTTTCAAAAAGCCCGATATCTTCCATATTTAGAAGTTCTAGGATTGAAAAGGCATCGTGAAGCTCACAAACGTCAATGTTGTCAGGTCTAACTCCAGCCATACTAAATGCGTTCTTTGCAGCGATTCTTGTCGCATTCAAAGAAGTTAACAATGAACGATGCTGCACAGCAATATAATCAGTCCCATGTCCAACTCCTAGTACTTTGATTGCAGCATCAGAGAGTCCATACTCTTGAACAGCTTTGTTCGATGCGACAACTGCAGCTGCGGCCCCATCACTTGTTGCACAACAATCATAGAGTCGCAAAGGATCAGCGATAATAGGCGAATTGCTTACCTTTTCTACTGTAACTTCTTTCTGGAAGTGAGCAAGTGGATTTTTTGCACCGTTTCTATGAGCCTTTACAGGAATGAGAGACAGTTCATCTCGGGTCAGACCAAAATCATGCATATATCGCCGCGTTATCAGAGCAGCAAGTGCGGTGGGAGTTGCACCATATAGAATCTCATTCTCGTAAGATAGCATCCTTGCCAATATCTTGGAAGCAGTGCGTCTTGGAACCTGAGACATCTTCTCGACACCAATAACTAAAACCAAGTCAGCCATTCCAGCACCTACTAATGCTACAGCAGACTCGAAAGCGCTAGATCCAGATGAGGGCCCAGTTTCGACCCGTGTTGCACCTGCAGGAACTACACCTACGTAGTCAGCAAGGAGAGTTGAGAGATGACCCTGACCTGTGAATTCCTCAGGATTCTGAGTCCCCACTATCAAATGGTCAATGGGAGATTCAATTGTACATGAGTCAATCAGAGCTTCTATTGCAGCTTTTTGTGCAAGCTCAATGATTGAATCTTCAAGAATTCCAAACGGTGTCATTCCCACTCCTACAACATTGACGGGTTCCACAGAAACACTTCCTTACTCGATTAGAATCAAGAGGTCAGCAGTTGTCACCATTGTACCAACTTCAACATTGACTTCTTTAACAGACCCTGATGAGTCAGCTTTGAGTTCATTGAACATTTTCATTGCTTCAAGAA
>CAZMBV010000264.1:0-2527 GCA_964564335.1 uncultured archaeon | reverse complement strand
AATCCATAAAATCACGAATAATCCTCCCAACTGGTCTCTGGATGATACTCGAGATTTCTTTTGTGCTCAAGTGCAAATGCTGAAAAAACCTACAGATTCAACTGATTGTCGAGCAGACCTCGATAATATCCGTACACAGATTGTCGGTCAAGCTGGACCTGTGACAAAACCAATGGTGGTTTATTCTATCATTTGTGCGTGGGTAGCATGGGTTGATGTGCAATATCCAAAATCTACGATAATAAGCGGACCCCCTTCTGCCAACATTCTTAGAAAGCTTGCTAATCTGTCTCTTCCTGGACCTACGTAAATATCGTACTTGAAGCGATAAACTGCGGTATCTAGTTCAAATCACACATTGAATGATTGGAATAGTTAGTGACCGTAGATGGTGTACAACGTATAAGGAACGCTCAAATCCTAGATCTGTTTCACTGTGTCATATAATGGAAATAATCGGGTTCTCCAATCTTCAAGACCATGAGGTGAGTCTGGATAATCCGCATAGATTGCTCGCATTTGAGTCATAGTCTTAGATACTTCAGCCATTCTTCGTAAGAACGGTACATTTCCAAGTCCCGATAGTAAACGTTTCATCTTCTCACTCTTCCCAGTCTTCATCTCACCAGTGATACTTACACTGAGTAGATCGGAACCTTTGATGATGCCTTTTCTAAATGCGAAGTCAATCTCTTCGTTGCTAATAGAGAGTAGATACCATTTGAATATGTCAAGTGCAGCCTGTTTAACACCATAACTCTCCATGTAACTTATGTTGTAAGACCAGAGCGATTCGATAGATAGATTATTCACCTCTAAAGCATTTGAGGCTGAAATCCCTGCAAGTGCTCCACCAAGCATTGACGGTCCGATTCCTCCTCCATGGACTGGATTTACTTGGCAAGCTGCATCTCCAACGACCATGAAATTGTTATCAACAAGTGAATCTATTGGTCTTCTCATTGGTGCTATGCCTCCACTACTATCTATGCTGATATGATGTTGTTTCATAAAATCCCAGTTAGTTCTAACAAATCGATTGAAAACATCACGAGGGCTCTCATGACCCGGGAGGGTTATAAATCCAAGACCCACATTCACTCTATTCTTCCCTTGAGGAAAAACCCACGTATATCCTCCAGGTGTTTGGTCCTGATTCCAGTATATTTCAAGCAGGTCGGGTGTTTCGAACGAATAATTCGGGGTTTCAAGGATATTTCGCCAAGCAACCATCATATCTTGTTTCTCAACAAATCTGTCTATAGGTGAACTAGTAGGTAATTGTCTTCGAAGCATACCTGATGCGCCAGAGGCATCAACGACGATTTTAGCTGTGAGATCTCGATCCTCGACCCTGTCATTTCTTCTTACCTTTACTCCTGATATTGTACCACCATCGAATAGTAATCGTTTCACTCTGGTGGATGATAAGATATCAACCCCTACTTGTTCTGCTAGGTTCAATAACCATTGTCCTAGTTTGAGTCTGTTTAAAGAGAATCCTCTGATTGTTGGACCATCTAATCGTAGTCTATGTTTTCTATCAGGAGCAATCAGGTCTATTCCATCAACAACGTGTTCAACAATGCTTTTTGGGATATCAGGAAGTCCAATCAATTCTTTGAGGCGTTCTGGATGATGCGAGGCGAGTGCGTCACCACAGGTCTTGTCACCGATGCTGTTTTTCTCCTTTCTATCGATCAATAGAACTGAGTGTCCTTTCTTTGCAATAGTCATTGCAGTCGTGGTTCCTGCTGTGCCTGCGCCAGCAATGATGACATCGTAGTCTCTCATTTTTCAACATAACCTGATTTATCCAGATTCCAGTAGATTTGCATGATAGCTTAGATGAAATAAGTTCTACTAATGATTCTCACCAGAGTAGTTGAAAAGAATGGAAAAGAACTATGTAATGATCTGAGATGAGGTTTCATAAGGCTATTATCTTTTCAAGAGAATGGAATCAATGAGAGTAACTCAGAAAATGAAGTCAAAGAGGTACATACTAAATGCATGAACGAACCTACCCCATTGTTCCTATTCCCGCAGTCGGAGCGATTGTTGTTGGTTCAAAGGGTCTTCTATTAGTCATCAGAGAAAAGAATCCTGCAAAAGGTCTATGGAGTATTCCGGGTGGCGCAATCAAGACAGGCGAAACGCAGAAAGAAGCCCTGCGAAGAGAAGTAATGGAAGAAGCGGGAATTCAGATAGACATACTAGATCTCATTACTGCTGGTGATGTTATTCTTCGAGATTCAGATGGAAATATTGAATTTCATTTCATATGGATTCTCTACCTTTCAAAAGCATTGACTGAGGATATTCATTATGAACATTCTGAAGTAGAAGCAAACTGGTTTCAACTAGATGATCTCCCTTCTGATAAGATGCCACCAGAAGTTTTTGAATTCATTCTCAGCATGTCTGAAAGAATAAAGGAGATTAAAAACGGAATATCAACTTCGTGACCAATCTTTATTCTGCACTTGTAGAATAAAAAAGAGTTCGAAAAAGTCGGACCCGAAGT
>CAZMBV010000263.1:0-2536 GCA_964564335.1 uncultured archaeon | reverse complement strand
GTACACTCAACGCTGGTGAAAAGGTCATCAGTGCCGGGTGCGCTCCAGCTATGCAGTATAAGCTCTTCAGAGATGCTTTTGAAAAGGTTGGTCTCAATGTCCAGGATGATCTCATCCCTCTTGATGTTCGAGACATGACCACAGATCAGGCTTTTGAAAAAGTTAGAACTGTCATGAAGGAGAATGGGTACGATGTCGAATGAGGGTGGCATCGGAAGCACTTTCATGAGTGTGCCTCGTGAGAAGATCCCTTGGTGGCCAGAAGTAGATGCTGACAAGTGCGATGGATGTGCTGGTGAATTTGATTGTTTGAAATTCTGCCCGCATAAAGTATACAGGACCGTCGAGGGTTCACCACCACACATCGAGGTTGAAAATAAGTTCAATTGTGTCGTGTTTTGTAGAGCATGTCAGAAGATGTGCACGAAAGACGCTCTATCTTTTCCAAACAAACCTGACATTTTGAAGATTATCAAAGAAGCTAGATCTACTTAGGACTGTGATGATTTTGACTCTAAAGTATATTCTTCCATGTGCAGGGTATGACCGACCTGGTGGCAAGATCTCTAGACTTGTTATTGATCTATTACAATCTTCAGATTCTTCCTTCGTCGTTGGTAGTATTGGCGCATTGGCTTCCGAGCGTCCCGGAGAGATTAAGGACATGCGTTCATCAGATGTAATCTGTATTGATGGATGTAGTGTGCATTGTGCATCTAAAATGGTGCAGACACACAGTGCTCGGGAGTTCGAATCCATTGAAGTATCTGCGATTGCTGATTTGGAAGATTGCGACGCCAATGAAAAGGCAAGAACTATTGCAGATATGGTATTGCAACTATGGGCATCTGCATCAACATCTACTACGAAAAAGAATGATACAGAACAATCAGATGATGATTATTTGTCTGAGATGATTGACAAATTCATTCTTCGAGTAAAGAAAGGGCTCTTCTACTCTGACAATGATTTTTGGGTTCAACGAGAAGATGAATCGGTGCGGATTGGGTTAACAGACCTCCTCCAACAGATGGTGTCGGATGTTTACTTTATCGACTTGGCAAATATAGGAGTTCACGTGGAATTTGGAGATGAGCTAGGTTCTTTCGAGTCAACAAAGATTGCAATGGAGATTATAGCTCCGCTTTCAGGAACAGTCATCGAGAAGAATACAATGCTTGAGGATAGTCCTGAATTTGTTAATGAGGATCCATACGGAAAGGGATGGTTGTATGTCATCCGTCCTGATGACATTAGTGAGTTGGATCTTCTGAAGTCAGCAAATGAGTACTTCGCATATGGTACTGAGAAGGCTAAACATGAATTAGGAAAGAAGGTATCAGAATGAGTGATGCAAAAAAGATAGTCATTCCATGTAGTGGAATTGGGAAAGCATTTGGAACTGTTGCTAGAGAAGCAACCTATCAATTAACAGAGACCGATTATCAGAACGAATGGAGAACAATGTGCCTACCTCTCCTGGTTGCAGGAGATACTGAAGCAATAGATCTTCTCAAACAATCTAATGTGTATACAATTGATGGCTGTCCGAAAAAATGTGCGACACTATCTGTTGAACGCATTGGTGTGAATGTTGCAATGGAGGTTATGGTCCCTAAAGTTCTTGCACAAAATACTGACCACAAACCTGACAATGTGTTTTGTATTGGCCCCAATGGAGTACTTCTGGCAAAAGATATTGTCAATAAGATTCTCAAGAACGGAAGTGATTAGAAATGAGTGAATTACCTAAAGTTGGTATTATTTCCTGTAGCGGAGAAGACTGCCCTGGTGGGAATATTTCAAGAGAAGCAACATTGCGAGTTCTCCATGATATAAGACCAGAAGAAACGGTCACAATCTGCCTTCCCCTTTTCCTAGCTGGTGGCGAAGGAGAACGAGGATTTGCCAAGAGATTTCCAACGATTACAGTAGATGGATGTGGAAAGCTCTGTGCAGCCATTGGTACAGCACGATTTAGCAGCAAACCAACTGTTGAAATAAACTTGGAAGACTATGCTGACTTTTCTTCACTCAAAACTGAAGAGAAATGGCATATTCAAGAAAGTAGTTCAAACCTGGTTGCGAAACTAGCTGCTGATATAGCTAATCTCGTAGATGAAATAAGAAGTAATTCGGAGTGACACCTCATGAATGAAGAACCTGATTTGAAATGGCGTTCAGAGTTTCACAAAGCATTAAGCAATCCTGTTCGTCTCCAGATTGTTGAGATGGTACTTGATGGAGAAATGTGCCAATGTGATATCTTCCCTACAATTGGCCATTCACAATCAACTATCTCATCGTATCTTTCACAGCTTGTTCGCTCTGGAATTCTTACAGTACGAAGAGATGGCACACGGAAGCTGTATAGTATCGCCCATCCAGGAATCTTGAAAGCTTTAGATATAATGCGTCATTTAGCATCACAAGCAAAATAGTGATGGGAAATGATTCATCTTCGGATTTTTGAGGTCTCTCGGCGACTCAGAGTAGAATCCTTAACTTGAAGTATAAATTCTTCATTATACTCTGG
>CAZMBV010000262.1:0-2551 GCA_964564335.1 uncultured archaeon | reverse complement strand
ATTCTGTGATTGAACGCACGCCTCAGATGACTGATTCGTTCAGCTGCTGTTCGTACATATTTCTCATCACCCCATTCGACCATGCCAGTAAGGGCTGGAATGACATTCACAAATGTATCAAAATAGAAGACTGGGGGCCACATGGTTGAGTACTTGCAAATTACCGCTGAGTCAACAAGAGCATAGAGATTCTCTACATCCCACACAACTTCTCCCTTGTGTTTTGGAGACATTATTTCAAGAATTGCTTGTGCCTTTTCCACACCAAATCTATCAGCTGCTATCTTTGGATATCCAAGTTCCTCAATACATGATATGCTTCTGAGATGGTCTGCGCCTCGTACATTGGTAGCATAGGTGAGTCCAATACTCTGATGAGCTCTTGGATCCTGTCCTGAAGCCTCAAGACCCTTCACATGAATTGCGTATTTCCAGGCATCTCCACCAATCTGTTCTGCAGCTTTTCGAACGCCATTAGCAAGTATTTTTCCAAATCCTTCTCGTTTTGCAATCTTCTCAACGAGTTCTGCCTGCACTTCACTATTACCCCAGGTCAATTCTAGACCATCAGTATCTTTCTTTGTTAGAATGCCCTTCTCATAGAGTTCCATGGCAAAGCCAATGGTCTTTCCAGTAGAAATCGTGTCCAATCCAAGGAGGTCACATCTTTTACCCAGATGAAAGATTGACTCGATATCATTATTCAAACAGTTTGATCCAAAGGCCATAATGGTCTCATATTCTGGTCCGCCAATTGGTTCAGTTGGATATTTTCCCCCTTTAACCCGAATGATGTATTTGCATCCGACTTCACACCCGTGGCATGCTTCTTGTGCAATACGATATTTCTCTGCAATAATTTCTGGACCTATATCATCAGCATCTTCATAGAATCCCGTCCAGTGATTCTTCGTTGGAAGTCGTCCGATCTCATTGATTACTGCAACAAGGTCAGTTGTGCCATATTTTCGCAATGAAGCGAGCGAATCTTTCCAGATTGGATCATCTAATCTCTCCATCTCACGAGCATTTGCCTCGAGATACTTTTCCATGTCATAGGCTTCTAATCCCAAGGAACCGGAAGCAGCAATACCTTTCACATTCTTTGAACCTAATACTGTTCCGAGACCGGCTCTTCCTGCGGCACGATAAAAGTCCACAATAATTCCACCAAAGAGAACTTGATTCTCTCCTGCAGGTCCAATCACTGCGGTTTCAATGGATGGGTCTTTGTGGTCTTCTCGTATCATCATGGTCGTGATATTGGTTTCCTGTCCCCACAAATGCGATGCATCAAGGAGTTCTGCCTTACCATCTCGTAGGAAAAGGTAGACCGGTTTCGGAGAGCGGCCATTAAAGACGATGAAATCAAATCCTGCATATTTTATCTCTGGACCCATGAATCCACCGACATGTGATTCTGCCCATACTCCTGTAAGTGGACCACGACCTGCAAACATCATTCTTCCAGAGGGTGAGAACATAACACCAGTGAGTGGGCCCGTACCAACTATCAGTACATTGTCTGGAGATAGTGGGTCAGTCTTTACAGTTGTTCTATCCCAAAGAATTCTCGAAGAAACACCAGTCCCACCAAGGTATAGTCGCGCCCATTCTTTTTCCATCTCTTTCTTGTGAACTACTCCTTTAGTGAGGTCCACATCTAGATAGTATCCTGCATAGCCTTTGTATGGAAATGTCATTCTTGACCCTCCTCGATGTTCATTCCTAACGTATCAAACGCTGAAGAAACAGCCATGCGTCGCTGATGGAGCCCTTCTGGTTTGGTCGCCGCTACACTGATAGCACTATAGTCACATGCTTTAACACATGCTGGATCACCATTGCATAGGTCACACTTGATTGCCTTCTTGGTCTTTGGGTCAATGGCGATTCCGCCATATACACAAGCAGTCACGCAATTCATACAACCAATGCATGTTTCTTGTTTCACGTATAGAATCCCGTGCTCATTCTCAACAATAGCTCCAGTCGGGCATGCCTCTTGACATAGCGGTGTTTCACATTGCAGGCATACCATAGGAACAACCAGATTTCTGACCTCTTCCTTCAGGATCTGAATCCTTGATCTCTTTGGATTGAAGGATTCTGTGTGAACTGTAGAACAAGCAAGCTCACAGTTTCTACAGCCGGTGCATCGTTCTAAATCGATAGTGATGAATTCTTTCACGGGAGTATCTCTCCAAATCTATATGCGCCTCTTTCATTCATTCTAACTGCCTATAAGTTCTTACCTAAATCTTACAAACAAAGTGAGTGAACCTCAATTGCAAGAAATTTCTATGTTCCACCCTTCTCCTGCCAGTGTCGCCACTTCCTTGAATTTCCAAAGAAATACAAAAATTAGCAAGAGCTTTGTCAGCTATCATCGGGATGGGATCCCTCCTGAAGACCCGGCTTCCTTCTCCTGTACTGATACTGAAGCATCACTTTCAGTGACAGAGAGCGTTTCCAGAGTTCTTACCACGGCAGGGTCATTATCACTCTCACCAGATTCATCACTGAAACTGATAAGGTCCGACTGGACAAA
>CAZMBV010000261.1:0-2570 GCA_964564335.1 uncultured archaeon | reverse complement strand
TTTCAAGATTGCATGATTTGTGCTCGATACACCACTGTTCACACTTCTTTGCCCATTTTTCATCCTCATAAAATAAATGACATTCCTCACATTCATAGAGGTTGTTAATTTTCTTCATAATCTATTCTTTCACTTCACTGAATATCACTACTATGATAGAGGAACTTGATGAAAAAGAAAAGGGTGGCTCAACAAGAAACAGATAAGGATTCCAGTCCCTTCAAGAAGTAATCTAGAAGAAACAATATAACAACCACTAAATTTCACTAAGAAACTCTTGAATCAGATACTCGAATTCTCTAGTAGTCACTTTCACTTCTTTTTCTTGATTTTCCCCTGTAACCTGTACAATGACAAAACCAAGATTACTTTCAAATTCAACACAGCAGTCAGGTGTTTCAGTTGTCAATTGCAGACCAAGATTACCTTTGAAGTAATCCTTTGCTTTTTGGATTATTTTTTCACCTGACAATCGGGTCTTCTTAGACATCACTTTCATATTTATTCACTATTGTTAACATATTTGGACTAATAATTCTTATTATAAAGGCCCTAAACGCCTTCTATCATCTCATCTACAATTAAGTGCGATAATTGTATTCTTAAGGAAGAGATACATATAATATCTAAAGGAGAATTTTAGATTATGGCTTCGAAAGAATTGATTGAGATGATGAATAAAGCAATTTCTATGGAAATTCAAGTTAGTATACAGTACATGTGGCAACATGTGAAGATTTACGGGTTCGACCATCTATCCGTAGCTGATGAGTTGAAGAAAGTCGCTATTCAAGAAATGGAACACGCAGAAGAGATTGCTGAACGTGTTGATTATTTAGGCGGTGAACCAACAACAGTGCCAGCGAAAATCACAATTGGGAATACGCCTGAAGAGATGATTGCACACGACAAGAAAGCTGAAGAAGATACTATTGCATTCTATAAGACCATAATAGCAAAAGCGATGGAAGAGCAGGATTATGTTACTAAGAAGCTCTTTGAGAGCTTGCTTTCTGATGAGGAAGATCATCACAACGTATTTCGAACACTATTGGAGAAATAGCAAATCAACAGCACATTCAATCACACAAACACTCAAGGAGAGAGTAATAGTCAAATCTTGAGTAGTGTGCAAAAGACATCCAATAGCGGAGTGACCTTTTGAAACCACTCGCATGTAATTGCTACGTATACTTTTACAAAATCCATATCTGGTTCGTTAACATAGCGAAGATGTTAAGTATGAATGAGCGTGTATTGAAATAATGGAATTATCTTTTCTGAAGCGCATAAAGACCCGCCTTCAATTCACCGGTTGGCTTCAATATTTACCTGTAGCAATTCTAACATCAATATTCATGCTTATAGCTCTATTATTATGGTCATTAGGTTCTATGCAAATAGCATTCTTTCCTCTTTTTGTAGGATTGCTTCTAATAGCGATATTTGCAATTGATATCTGTACTGTGAAGCTTGGTTTACACCCACGTGAGCGTATTTCTAAAAAACGCAACGATGACCTAGATATTTTTGATCTGATGCGATTAAGACGCTCTTGCCGATCATTCCAAAACAGAAAATTAACACCCGAAGACTATAGTGAATTAATGCAATATGTACAATCCAATTTTACGTTGATAGGCAATCGTGCTATTCGTTTTGAATATGTTAATGCACCTCTCAAAGTTTGGCCAACAGTAGGTGCGCAAGAGTTCCTCATTGCAATAGCTCCCAGAGAGTATGATCGTCTTGCTGTAATCGATGTGGGGCGGAGCTTACAAAAGATAGTAATGCATGCAACGCGTATGGGATTGTCTACTTGTTGGATTGGACCTGGTGCAGATCATGAAAGTATCATCTCATACTTAGGAAATCGCTTCAATCAAACAGAGGATCATATCATCTGTGTTTGTGCTCTGGGGTACAAATCTAAGTATGTCCCCTCTTTAATCCGTGTCATAAATTTCCGTTTTCATCGCCGCTTACCACTGAGTTCACTTTTTTTCACAGATTCCCAAACAAAGGAACCCTTGAATGTAAACATGAATCCTTTCAAACAATTTGGGCGGTGCTACGAAATATGTCAATGGTCTCCTTCATCATTCAACTCACAAACAACTCGCTGTGTAGGTGTACTCAATCAAAACAGCGGAAAACAAAGGAATGGTAATGAAGTTGAACCTCATTTGGTAAGATTCGACTTCTATCAGAATATTGAATCACGTTTCTATGCACCTGTGGCGCTGGGAATTTGGTGTGCAAATTGGGAAATGGGCTGTGAAGCACTGTGCATTAAAGGACACTTTTCTGTACTGACAGCAAAGGAGAGGGGAGAAAATGATGAGAATTCCCACTCCCAGTCGCCTAGATACGATGTGAGTTGGATTCTTGATGAATAAGAGTGGAATCATGAGCGATAAAAGAAAAGGGTAGCTCAATAAACTACAGGCACTGAGAAAGTTCCCCTGGTTTACCTGACCCCGTCAGCCTATACCCCAAGTCCATCTAAAATGGGTAAGAACTTAGATTCAGAGAAAATGCAGAAGATTCAGCATTATCAATAGTGCGGC
>CAZMBV010000260.1:0-2587 GCA_964564335.1 uncultured archaeon | reverse complement strand
CATTGGACGGATTCACTATGCCAGTTTATCTCGCACTATCAGCATTCGGAACCTTCGTACTTGATGAGAAGAACGAAGTTGTAGCAAAGCATGTTGTCTATCCAGATGTAGGATTGGCAGTTTCTTGTCTCTTAGCAATAGGAGAAGGTGAGGTAACACCTGTAATCGATGCAATAGCGGCTGAGATTGAGAAACTAGGTGAAAAAGAAGTATTTGTAGAAGAACAGATGCTGGCTCGTGCTTTCACCCGATTTGAAAACCTATCTGTGAATGTTAGTGAGAACAAGATTACAAAATGGTTTAGAGAGAACGAAAACGAATATCTCTCAAAATTAGGGATCTCCAAAAATCTGGAAGAAATCTCCACGTTCCGACGAGATGTCGCTATTAGACTCTCCAAGGCAAAAGTAAGTGCGGCAAGCGAGGAGAAAGACCTACTTGTAAAGAATGCAATCGATGCCATTGATGAGGTTGATAAATCGATTAACGTACTGGTGATGAGACTACGGGAGTGGTATTCAGTTCATCATCCATCACTAAGCAGGCTCGTAGAGGACCAAGATCAGTATGCTAGAATTCTCAAAGGAACTAGTGGTAGAGAGAGTATGACGCCAGATTTGCTTGTGTCCGCAGGTGTTCCTGAATCCACGATAGAATTAGTCATGAATGCCATTCCCGGGGATATAGGAGCGGAACTCCGAGATATTGATCTGAACATCATCAAAGTTCTTGCTATTTCTGTTGATAACATGTACAATACTCGAAAAGAACTCGAAGATTATGTTTCTACAGTAATGGAAGAAATATCACCAAATGTTACTGCACTAGTAGGACCACTTGTTGGAGCGCGCCTGATTAGCCTAGCAGGTTCTCTCTTAGACTTGGCCCGCAAGCCATCAAGTACTGTTCAAGTGTTTGGAGCTGAGAAAGCACTATTCAGGGCTATCAAGACAGGGGCGGATCCTCCAAAACATGGAATCATTTATCGTGTTTCAGAAATTAATTCGGCGCCTTACTGGCAGAGAGGAAAGATTGCTCGAGCATTAGCTGGGAAATTATCGATAGCGGCTCGAATAGATGCATATTCAGATAGGAACATCGGAGCATCACTCAGAGAAGATTTCTTGGAACGTGTAGAGGAGATAAAGAAACAAAATCCAAATGCACCTCCGCCTAAGCCACCTAAACCTAAACCAGTAGAGCGGAAAAGACAACAACGACGAGACTATCCACCAAAGAGAGATCACAACCGTGATAATAGTAGACGAGGAGGAGGAAGAAGATAATGGCACAGGTTGAACGTTACAAATTCTCCGGATTATATACGGTCACTGATAGAGATCAGCAATCAATAGCCACTAAATCGCTTGTACCTGGAATTAGTGTATATGGTGAGAAGTTGATTAAAATCGGAGATGATGAATTTCGTCTGTGGTCTCCAAGAAGGTCCAAGCTCGCTGCTGCAATCAAGAGAGGATTGACAGAAATGCCAATCCAACCAGGCTCAAAGGTTCTGTATCTGGGTGCTGCATCAGGTACTACAATAAGTCACTGTTCAGATATTATTGGACCAAGTGGTGTGGTCTATGGAGTAGAATTCTCTCAAAGAACTGTGAGAGATTTAATTCAGCTTGCTGCTGCTCGACCTAATATACTTCCAATTCTAGATGATGCTAGACATCCTACTCGGTATGCTCCACTCGTTTCTGGACCCATAGAAGTGGTCTATCAAGATGTAGCTCAACCGGGTCAAGCTAGTATTCTATACGAGAATCTGAAGGCCTTCTGTTCATTTGGTGCGTGGGGTATGTTAGCAATAAAAGCACGAAGCATTGATTCTACAGGAAGTCTTGATGAAATATATAGTAGAGAAATAGCGTTGCTTGACAATAAAGGTCTAGAGATAGTTGAAAATATCAATCTCGATCCCTTGGAAAAAGATCACAGATTCATTGTTTGCCGAGTAACGGAGGATATGACTTGAACTCCAAAATGGATAAGCTTCTGGAACATGAAATAGACACACTCAATAATCATTTACCACGAGCTAGAATTCGTCTTGTAGACCTTCTCAAAGAGGAAAATCCACATTTTGTCACGCGTTGTGGTAATAAATCTGTTTTCAAGGTAGAAGAACTTGAGTGGTTAAGCAAAGAGGTTCCTAAGAAATTACATGAATCCATCAGGCTCCCAATTGTTATTCTAAGAAGACTTGATCAGGGACCTGGGATTCATTCGGTATCCGGAAACAAGACTGAGTTATTCATGATTCATAAAATCCTAGGATATGATGACCTAGCATGGGAAAATCTTGCTGCATGGAAACCGATTGAACATCTTGCAAGACCTCAAGTTCAGATTATCAGACAAAAGTTACCATCTACAACTACCCTTGGAATAGTCTTCACTACTTCGAAAGATTCTATAAAAAGTGGCTCCTGAAAAATAATTTGCATGATTTCACGATTAGATATGCTGAAAAGGGTTCATCACTGATTAAATGATGGTTGAAGAGATTGACAAAAGCAAGAACTCAGCTCGCACAAGAAATCATCTCACAGTTAGATGAGGCTGGGTTTAGCTTATC
>CAZMBV010000259.1:0-2593 GCA_964564335.1 uncultured archaeon | reverse complement strand
ATAAACTGATGTTTCAGCTCCTTCCCTTGGTGTCAATTGAAAGGGCTTCATCATCCCAAACATGAGAGATTGCATTCGACTACCACTATTCTTTCCCAGATTAGTAGCCACAAATCCAGGGAGAACTACATTCACTGCCACACCACTCCCTTCTAGTTTCTTGGCAAGAGAATACGAGTGCATCATTAATAGAAGTTTAGCATTTCTATAGATCTTTTGTGAACTGTACTTCTTTTCACTCTGAAGATCATCTAGAATAACCCGGCCTGACTTGTACAATCCAGAACATAGATTAAGGACACGAGATGGTGCACTCGATTTAAGAATTGGCAGCAATTCACGCGTCAGGAGAACAGGTCCGAGATAATCCACCGCGAGGGTTCGCTCAAACCCGTCTTCTGTCATTTGACGTTTGTTGAAGACCGCACCTGCATTATTCACAAGTACATGAAGAGAATCGAATTTGCTTCTGAATTCAGACGCAAACTGTTCAATTGATAATCTAGATGCAACATCGCATTTCATCAGCTCAATGTGCGGTTCTTCTACTTCCTGGAGAATCTGCTCAAGTGCAATTTGACCTCTCTCAAGATTACGTACCGCCATAACTACCGTTGCGCCCATCTCTGCTAGACCAAGAGCTGTTTCTTTCCCTATTCCAGAATTACTACCGGTGACAATACAGGTTTTTCCCTTCATATCTGTCAAATGATTCACCCACACGTTCACTCTTGCACTACATGAGGTTGTTCTACAATCACATGAGTGAGAATGTAAAACATTATCGGTCAAACAAGAAATAATACACCGAACGACGAAAAAGACCTCAAAGAATGGTCCCATCGGACCAGAAATTTCTTGAAAGGAAATAAGGAGACCTTGCGTTAATCAATTAACTCTTTGGTTCAATGAGTCTCTCACAATGTTCTTTATCATTCTCATTTTCAAAAATGAAATTCTCTTTTGTTTCTAGGAGTTATCAGATAAATGGTATAAAATATAATAGCATTTAAAAGGATGTTTTACTTTTTTTCCATTCAACGGACTAAGGGAAAGTTAGTTCGTGTGGGGAATAAAAGATGAAACGAGTGAGAACACTCTCAATTTTCTTTTTGTTAGCAATGCTTGCCATGGCACTCCCAGCAATTGGGGTTGCACAAGCATCAGTATTAGATACGGGTCAGACGGGTCTGCCACTACAAGCAGAGGTAGACCACAAGAAAGCGTTTGCACTTGACTCCTTCACAATCGAGTCACTTGTTGTAGAATCAGCTCATCCGTATACCAACAACTACGATAATACGTGGACTGTTACAAAGACGGGAGCTTCCCAGATCCGAGTTCACTTCACGAAAATCGATGTCGAACGTAATTACGATTATGTATACGTTTACGACTATGCCAATGCGCAACTTCATAAATTAACAGGACTTTATTCTTCAGGAGGATGGAGTGCCTGGAGTTATGGAGCGAGTATCAAGGTTCGACTTGACACAGATTACTCAGTGACAAAGTGGGGTTTTGCAATTGACCAAATCGAATATGAAGGCGGAGGTGGAGGCGGCGGCGGTGATAACGTTCTCGAGAACGGAGTTACAGCCACCAGTTCTCTTGCAGCTCAATACGCAACCGAGATGTGGACCATCGAAGTAGAAGCGGATGCCCTTAGTATGTACTCAGTACTGACTTGTGGTTCGGCTGACTTTGACCTCTATGGAAGACGTGGTGCAGAACCAACGACCTCAACCTACGACTGGCGTGGCTACACCTCAGGAGGTGAAGAAGTCACCTTCAACAATCCCGGAGCAGGAACCTGGTATATCATGGTTCGCTCCTACAGTGGAACTGGATCTTATGGACTTACCGTCACAATCACCTATGGTGGTGGAGGAGGCGGTGAAGGAGAAAAGATAGCAGTCTTCTTCTGGGCTAGTGATGCGGGTACATCAAGCGTGATCAATGAGTACAAGGGATATCTACAGGATGAAGGTTTCACGAAATTCTTCGAATTCAAAGACACAACGAATTTTGCTAATGATTTTGCAACTGTTGCTGCTTATGAAGACGCCTCAGATACCGTGTTCTTCTATCTATTTGGTCATGGAAACAATGATGGCTACCATTCCTATACAGCATTCAGGACAGGCGGCTACAGCATCGTCTATTCAAACACCTTTAGGTCATACTGTGATGGTCTGGATAGTTCACAAGTAGGAATGCTTATCTCATCATGCCACTCTGGCGACTTTGCAGATGATATGATAGGCGGAGGATATCTGGCTATGGCATCATCTGATGAAACTCACAACTCATGGGCAGTAGGTGCATTACCCGGAGAGGAAGTTTTTGCAAATTACTTCTGGAACTACGTCGATAATGGATATAGTGCAGTTGATGCGTTTTGGGCAGCTAGAGCTCTGATGCCAACATATGGGACGTATGTGCAGAATCCAAAGATCTGTGACCAGTGTACATACGATTTCTTTGGATAAGAAAAGAGTACTAATCATAAGGGCCATGGGTTCTGACTCATGGTCCATTTTTTCTTTTAGCTTTGATTAATCAATCAAACGCAGACCAGTTATCATCCAAG
>CAZMBV010000258.1:0-2605 GCA_964564335.1 uncultured archaeon | reverse complement strand
TGATACTGAAACGAGGGCCAGTCATATTAATCCCATCAAGAAAAGTGTTCAGTGCAATGTTATCACCCATGTCCTGCATTGGCCCTTCTGACCAGTAAACGGAATCTGCAGAGATTGGAGAATCACCAAGAACAAAGAGCGAACTCCCGTTATTAAGCATTTCAGCAATTCCTGCTTTTTCCTCAGGACTATAGGCAGTTGAGGCATCCGGACCTGCAATTATCAAAATATCAACGTTGTTGAGAACTTTATCATCAAGTAGACCGTCCTCATGTACATAGATGACATAACGTGTAGATGAATTAACCATGTCAAACATCAGTTTCAAACCTAATTCTTCATCAAGAGCATTAAATTGTGGTGAATGACTTGCATCATATAACACAACAACAGGGTCAAAATTAGCTTGAGCCGGGACTACAGCTTGAAAACTTGAAAGAAGTATCATCAAAGCTAAGACTGTTGCAAATACTCTAGATATCTTATTGAATTGGTTCATGGAACGTATCCGACCTCTTAGTGCAGTCAGCGTGTCAGACTTGGGGTCGTGTTTTAAAGTTATCTTCAGATTTAATGTTGAATTGCTAATCAGTCAGTTCTACGCCATTCTACATACAGCTTCCGTCTCGCTGTATCAGTAGAATCTACAATTTTGTATTGATTACGGATTTCTGCAATTTGTTGAGCGAGCAGGTGGTAGCACATAGTACTCTCCCGAGAGATTACAACTTCTTGATAGAAACTGCGACAGGTGCAATAGGTCTTGGGTATCACCATATAATGACGAGCACGTCCTTTCACTATCCAAGTTATCGAATCACTAGGCTTGAAGTGATACTTGTCCACCTTCTTTTCTTCAACAACACGAAGCGCTCTAACAAATTTTTTTCCATACTTTTTTCGAAAATAGTCAATATCACTCTGTGTAAGGTTTTTCTGTGAGAGTTTCTTCTCTTCTGTTAGTGATAGTGCCATAATCTTCATGCAATGTCTAGTATGGGGAGATTAAAATGTTGTACCTTTCACCAAAAAATAGTGATGGAAATAATATTTGATGACAGGGGCTTGATTATTCGCAGTGAAAGCTTCTCAACACTGATTATATCGGACCTTCATTTAGGGATAGAAGATGAGATTTCAGAAGAGAAAGGGATTCATTTTCCATTACAGGATACCATTATCATTGATCGAATCAAATTACTTGTCAGAAAATATGGACTTTCTACATTGTATATTATTGGAGATATCAAGCATACTGTATTGACTGATATTCCATATAATTGGGAAATTCTTCCTGAATTCATGAAGAATCTCACTGAAATTGTTCAAACAACAATCATACCAGGGAATCATGATGGAGATCTAAAATCATTACTTCCACGCAGTGTTGAACTTGTTGATGTTCATGGGATAGTGATAGGAACTGAAGAAGAAAGTGTAGGTCTCTTCCATGGACATTCTTGGCCAGCTCCAGAGCTACTTGATACATCACGTATTATTGCCGGCCATAGTCATCCAGCAGTCAGTAGATTTCGAAACATATCGAAACCAGAGATTGGACGAGGTGATAGAAGGAGGTATGCGGGTTCTGTGCCTGTAGTGCTAAACTCAAAGTTGAGCAAGAATTGTGTCCGACATCATCTTGGAATGCTGGAGATACCTGATGATGATAATGCTATTCTTACAACACTCCCTAGCTTTAATCAGCTTATTTCAGGAATTGCAGTGAATTCACCACATTCTAAATTCCAAGGGCCGCTCTTTGAAAATGTGTGTGTTGATGTTCTTAGTTCGGAAGTATTTAGTATAGATGGAATATACCTCGGAACAATAGAATGGATGAGAGAACAGTTTAACGAAATGATTAAATCCAAGCCCGAAAGCGAGTGATTCTAGGATTGGGTCGGTGGTCTAGCTTGGTATGATTCTTGGTTCGGATCCAAGGGATCGGGCGTTCAAATCGCCTCCGGCCCACCATTACTCCTTTTGACCTATTAGTGAGTAGAGGATGATTGCTGCAGAGCCAGCGGGACCAATATCTACCTCAGCTTCTAGACTTTTGCATTCTCCCAGATCCATTTCTTTTCTTGAGAAAGAACTGTTACTTCCTGAAAGTACGATAGCAATCTTCTCCCCGGAGTGAGCTCGTTGAGATAATTGATTGAAATCTACATGTTCCTTTACAAGCTTTGGAGAGGTAATTAGGAGGGGGTAGTCAAAATTGAGGACTTCTAAAACATCTTTCAAATCTGGTAGGACCATGAAGTTTTGGTTCATTCTGATTGCTAGACGGTTTGCATCAGGAACACCTGACTGTGCAGAGGACCCCTCTGCTTTTGATACAACAAAATTTGAAAAACCAAGTCCATAGACTACTTGAGCAGTTTCAATTGTTTTAGATGCCGAGTGAACATTATGTAATATAACGTAGACGTTTTTGAGGGATTCATTCAATGTGTGCACGAACCTCCTGTGCAATTAGATGAGATATTAATGGTGGAACACTCTCTAGCTAAGATAACTCAACCAGGGTGGGTGATAGTCCCTTATTAACAAGTTCGTGTAGTATCCTATGATATCTAGTAGTATCGAAACGAATCCAGCT
>CAZMBV010000257.1:0-2616 GCA_964564335.1 uncultured archaeon | reverse complement strand
GGCAGATCCGTTGACCCCGAAGTAGTTGGTACTTCTCCAATGGTGAAACTTGCAGTTTCTCTTTCAATCACAAGTGTTGAGTTTGTATCTTCGACCTCAATATCGATAACATACTCACCATCGATGGCTCCATTGAAAGAACCTTCATATTTCCCGTTAACATCAAGATCTGTAAGTTCGATAATATTGATTAGAGTTCGATTTTCCTTTGTGAATATTCTAGCTTGGACATCAGTGATATTGATATCTAGAGTTGATAGACTACCTAGTTCAGAGTCAAGATCTGCAATATCTGCAGAGATATTGAACACAGTTCCTGATTCACCTACAAGAGGTAAAACCTGTGCCTGTTCAACATATGAATATCCGAGTGTTTCGCTTATGATAGCTTGACAAATCTCACTTGTTGGAGCTGAAAGGTATCCATCTCCTCCAATTCCTCCACCTGAATCTCCAGTGATGATTCCATTATCTACAACTACATCGTAGCGGTTATCTCTTATTTCAGCACCTGCAGCTATCATGTAGGTAGTCGTGTACCCGTAGTTGACTACACTTGTACTATTCACAATTTCATTCGACTCAGCAACAACTCGATTTCCGATGCAAGTAGTTGCAATAAGTACACCGTGTTCATGCGCATATGATATGAAATTCAACACTCTTGAACTACCAATCAAACTTTGCCAGTGTCCTCCGGATGGAATGAATAATGCATCAAATTGGGTTACTATATCGTTGTCCACTGCACTGAGAAGGAAATCAGCAGTTGTTCCTCGAGGAGGTTTGTTATAACAAGAGGCAACATCAACATCCAATGCATTTGCCGCTGTTGTAACATTCACACCCCACGATTCAAGTATGTCCTTCGCGTCAAAGTAATTCCAACCAAATGCTTCGGTTACAAGCATCAATACTTTGACATCGCTGATTTCTTGTCCATCTGCAACAGGCATTAACAGGGGACCCGAAAAAACAGCAACTATTACTATAAGCGATACAATTCCAAGGGCCTGAGCTTTCATATAAATCGACGATATTCTTTCAAGACACTATATTAGGAAGTGGTTTCGCGCTTGTAAAAAGAAAAATAGGTGATGGGGATGCTTGAACACCCCCAACAGCTATCAAATTAGATTTCTATCCAACTACTGAGAATCCATCCATGACAAGAGTTGGCAATGAGATTCCATATGGGATAGTCAATTTGTCAGAACCAACATCAAGGAGATTCTTGAACCCCTCATAGTAATTGCCGGCTATTGATACTGGTTCAACTGACCCTTTTAATTCACCATTCTCGACAAGATATGCAGATCCTGCAACACATGAGAATTCACCGGTAGCAATGCTAGAATGAGAGATACCCAGTGGGAAGTCTCTGACGAGAATCGCTTTTTCATCAATTGAAGAAATGATATCTTCAAGGCTCTTCTTTCCTGCTTCTACATCTAACCACATAGTTGCAGCACTTGGACGTGACTCGTAGGGAGTTTCTCCTCCAAAGACGCCTCCACCGCGTGAACAATTGCCAGTTGATTCGAGGTCAAAAGCTCTTCCGAAGTAACTATCAAAAAGGAAATTCTTCAGAATACCCTTCTCAATTATTGGATTTCTTTTCTGGGGAAGCCCTTCTGCATCAATAGCCTGGGTACCAACTGTCTTTGGATTTTGGCCATCATCTATCACAGTCAAATCCTTGGATGCAATCAAATCACCAATTCTATCACAGAGTGGTGATTCTCCATCCACTACAGGTCGACCAACCGCAGATTGAGCAAGACTCGACAAAATGTAGAGTCCTGCTGGCATGGGTGTCCAAATCGTTGGCATCTTGGTTGTCAAATCTAATTTCTTAGCACCTAACATTCCTACAGCAAATTCTGCCGCAGTCTTACCTACACCCTCCGGGTTATACAGACGGTCTCGTGCTATATCAAAATCACTCGATCCACGACGTTCTTCGTTCTCAATTGCGTAGACACTGCACTCGATAGAGTTCGCGCAACCTCGGGTCGCTTCAAGTATACCTCGAGTATTTCCAACTGCATAGCCTCCCCATTCCGCTTTGGCTTGGGACGAAACAACCTTTGCTCTCTCATCCACTTCAGTTGCTTCAATAATTACTGATTGACAGCTCTTGATGAGATCATCAGTTCCAAGAGATAGAATGTCATCGTGATATGCCCCTTCCTTACCTGATCCTTTGGGATCCGCAAATCCCTGAAATCTATCATCTTCAACTTTCACACTCCGAATGATTGATAGAGCTTCTTTGGCTGCAATTTTGATTCTATCAGCCGATACGCCACTTGCTACGGCAAATCCAATTTGCTTCCCTTGAGCTGCTCTGACGGCAGTTCCAGCTACCGCACCAGCTTTTGCTGAAACAACTCCTTGAGAGATCTGAGCTACTATTTTATTTTTGTAATAAACGTAAACTTCGAACTCCGTAGTAGTGTCCAGAGATTTTGCATATTCGAGTCCGGTGTCAGTCACAGAGAGTAGTTCATCCTTTAAATCATCAAAATTCATTCATAATCATCTCCTGTTTTATGCCTCTCCTCCAAATGTCACTTCATCAATCAGGAGTTGTGGACCTCCCATGCCAACGGG
>CAZMBV010000256.1:0-2627 GCA_964564335.1 uncultured archaeon | reverse complement strand
CCGTCCTCAATACTCCCGGAACCATCGACAGTGGCTACCGTGGAGAGGTCAAGACCATTATAATCAATCTAGGAGATACTCCGTTCCAGATAACCAAGGGAATGCGAATCAGTCAACTAGCAATCCGTCCAGTTCCTGATGTCGAGTTCGTTGAGGTTGATGAATTATCCGATACTGACCGAGGTGAAGGCGGATTTGGAAGTACGGGATCGCATTAGTGAAACATTAACTTTATCTTTATTTGAGAGAAATATCATTGGAGGGTTTGATTTTGGCATTACCACCGCCATATCGAAATTTCTCTACGAGCGACAAGCACTATGTGAAGAACTATGGATTGACGTGCGTTGGATTGCTTACCAGGGTTATAATATTCTTCATCATCATTTCAATGCCAGCAACTATCTCGTGGATTGGGATTAGCTCTGGTTATCCTTGGATTTGGCTTACAATACTTCTGTTTCAAGTAGGACCACTAACTGTATTCCTGATTGTCTTCATATGGTTGTACAAACATCGCAATAATGAAGATCCGAAGCCTGAATTAGACTTCGATTAAATTCAGTACGCAATACCACCAAATAATCAGTGAAATAATGTACCTGATGATTTCTGGAAAGGAAAGGAGTCCTACAAGACGCTGAAAAGTGCTCTAACCAAAAGGATTCTCATGAAACATCCAAGAGCGGGACTTTCTCTTTACATGTAAGGTCGATCGTCATGGATATTCATTAGTTATATTATGTCGCAGTGATGAAATACCTAGAGAAGAATTAGAAAGATTGAGTGATTGAGGTTAGAAAAAGGTGCCTAGCTGGATTTTAAGAAACATTATATTTTTTCAAAAATAAGTCCATTATTGTGGATGGATGGCTATGAGTAACCCAGAAAAATATTAACGCACAAATGCGAGCCGATATGGATCAACCGGTGGAGTATACCTTGGATCTACAAACAGGTGCTCTTGTGTTGGTGTATGTATCGCTGCTATTGTTGTTGGTATATTGTTTATACTCCCCTTAATATTAAGTGGAACAATAATCTTCGTTGGCTTCATGGATAATCCTATCCTGTATATTTTGTCATCTCTATCTCTGTATGGTCCATTGATAATCTGTGGATTAGTAATCTGGTTTGCATTGAATCGTCGAAAGGAAAAGATTCCAGAATAAGTGATAGTCCTTTATTTCGCAAAGAGTAATTAGTTGTCAGAATTGTTTCTATGATTTCCAAGTAGTAACGCAGAACCCAATAAAACACAGACCTCTTAGCAATGAGTATGACCCATTCATATTCGAAAGGATTATACTTCTTCATGAGCAGCATATTAGGAATTAAAAATGATACCAGCGAGAGATACCCGAGGGATGGATGTTATTGTTGATAAAGATCAAACAAAGAGGAAGGGATGTTCTTGTATTGGAATTCTTGTCACCCTGATAATCATCGGAGTGATTTTCCTGGGCCTACTGGCTGTGAACAGTGATGAGTTCAACTTCTTTTATATAACACGAGAGGTTAGAGACTCTGCATTTAATGATCTATTATCCATAGTAGTGATACTCATTGCATTAGTGCCTATTGTGATTATTATCACATGGTATCTAAATCGGCAGCAGCCACAGATGCCCCTCTAGTAAGTAGACACTGTCGCAATGTTTTTAATCGACAGACATTGTGACTGAATCCAATGGGCCGGTGGTCTAGCCCGGCTATGAACGAACTGGAGTCATTCCAGTGAGTGAGAAAATATCGCATTGACATGCGAGCCTGACTCCCATGCACGCTCAAACGTGCGATGGTCACGTGTTCAAATCACGTCCGGCCCACCACTTCTTATTACAAGATCTCTAAGGTCAACAGATAACATCGTTTTTCTCTAGCGGACTTCTTAAAATTGTCAAAACAACTTCGAATTCACTAATTATGCACTTTCCACATTTGTGTAAATGAACAAAGGACTTAAAAAGATTAGAAACTAATGTTAACCAAATTTGGTTAATTAGTTAGAGTGTGTGCTATTGTCAAAATTCATTCGTTTCAAATTCCCAACAAAACAGCAGGAGTTCATATGGCAAAGAAGACGACAAGAGGTTCCTCCATCAGAAATCGCACGAGAATTGGATGTGTCACGTGCACTAGTTAGCAAAACACAACGAATTGCTGAGCAAAGAATTGAAAGAATCCTATTACACAGCGCATCAGCAAATCGCATCAAGATTCGACACATCAGTCCAAGATATGGTTTTGCGGTGGGTCACTGTCATACAACCAAGTCAGAAACATATATTGTATACTCACCTGCTCTGGGAACTCAGGTATGGTTCAGTCACGGAGGAGACTGTGGAAATTGCAGTGAACAGTCAGTATGCGAGAAGACAATCCACACACTTGCGCAGGAATGGAAACTCCCACTTCCGAAGGGAATACCAGCCACAGAAGCAGCAGAGGAGCTCTTCATTGCAATAATGAGGCGTTTGAAATGGATCGAATAGCTACAGAGACACTGTACGAGATGGTCAAAGAGTGGACTATCCATCCGTGGGATGAAGTCCAATACAAGCGCATTTCCGAAGAATTGTGGGACTCCATTGATGCTTCTAATCTCATGGAAGGACCATATGGCG
>CAZMBV010000255.1:0-2653 GCA_964564335.1 uncultured archaeon | reverse complement strand
AAGCTCAAGGGAAGAGAGTTCACTGGACTTTCTACATTCCAAATTCTCACATTCTTTCGAAGGTCCATTGTTTACACTTTCTTGGCAATTTATCTTAGATCCTCTCTTGGTCTCTCCACCACTGAAGTAACTCTGATGGCAACTGTTGGAATGATATCTAATACTCTTGCTCAATCATTCCTCTGGGGAAATTTACTTGATAAATATCGAAAGCCAACTGAATTCGTTATCGCTGGAGAAATGCTTGCAGGATTTGGACATATTTTCATGGTCTTTGCATATGTGGTCTTTCTAGGGATGAATCAACTCATTGCCGCTGGATATGTGATTATATTTTGTCTTGGCGGGATTGAGATTTTTTGGAGCATGTCCAATGTCGGATGGTCCGCTTTAGTTTCGGAACTGACCGATATTGATGAACGAAAGAAGCTAATGGGTCAGTTATCAATCATAGGTGGATTTGGAGGAATCGGAGGCGCATATCTCGGTGGTTTCCTCTATGAAAATGGTGTGGGGTTTTCTAGTGGAACTATATTCTATATCGCAGCAGTCATCATGATAATTTCAAGCTTCATAGTTTACTTCTCAATCGGTACAAAGAAAGTCAGCAAGGATGAAGAACCTGAAGAGATGGAATTGATAACACGTCATTCACTTAATGACCTTCCCCATAAGCTTCGTTTTGCATATCTGATCTTCATTCTAGCATTGGTGTTTATCAATTTTGGAAGAAACTCAATTGCAACAATCATTGGTCTATTTTTACAGGATCCCACGGCATTTAACGCATCAGGTCCTGAGATTGCGCTTTATAGTAATATTGGAAGTATTGCTTCAATGATCTCGGGTTTCATCATCGGCTCTATTGTTTCAAAATCTGATGATAATAAGGTAATGACGTCTGGGATTGTACTGGCTTTAGCTGGTATATCTTGGCTCATAGTCACTCCAAACTTTGCACTAGCACTGATTGCTTCTTTCCTGCTTGGTGCATCACAGATCATAATACAGGTGTCAAGTTATTCAATTGTTGCTAGGTGGGCTCCAGAAGAATACCGAGGTAGACTATTCGCATATTATAATGCGACATTCTTCCTTAGCTGGGGCATAGCTGGAACGTTAGTTGCAGGACCAGTTGCTGACTTTCTCATTGCTGGAGGCTCATCTGATGCAGATGCTTACAGAGGTAGTTTCATTGCAGCGATTTTGCTTGTTGTTATTGGGATTGCTGTTCTTTTGATATCTTTTAGGTACTCCAAGAAAAATGGATTATAAGAATAGAAACCTCTTAAGGAACTCCCTATGTGAAATCGACCGTTCTTTGTCCAATTACATGTATCCTCTCCTTGGTTGTATAGTACTTTTTAATAGAGGTTCTATAAAATCGGGGTTTTGAGGTAAATCACTATGAGTCAACAAAAAATCGCAAACCCTGCTCCCTTGGGTCTAATGGGATTTGGTATGACTACAGTCTTGCTGAATCTTCTTAATGCTCAGATTGTCCCTGCGGAATCTCTAGGTATGATTCTCGCGGTGGGCTTCTTTTATGGGGGTATAGGGCAAGTCATTGCAGGTATTTGGGAATTGAAGAATGGCAACACATTTGGGGCTACTGCGTTCAGCTCTTATGGTCTATTCTGGTTGACCTTTGTATTCATCAACTTCTTCCCAGCGATGGGGCTCGTTGCTCCAATCACTGACGCAGCTCTGAAGTCACTTGTCTTAGCGCCTTACTTATTCATGTGGGGACTATTCACTTTCTGGATGTTTTTGAGCACATTGAAGATTAATAGGGCACTACAGGTCGTTTTTCTTACACTTTCAATTTTGTTCTGGTTGCTGGCAATTGGTCATGCTGGTTTTCCAGTTGTGAATGTAATCGCTGGATATGAGGGCTTGCTCTGTGGATTCAGTGCCATCTATCTCGCTATGGCTGAAGTAATGAATGAAATATATGGTCGCGAGGTCTTACCTATCGGAACTGTTGGTAGCTAAGATCTATTAACGGACCTTCAAGTGGCCGCAATATCGGCCACTTGATCTCCTGAATTACCTATTATTTTGAATTTCTTCCAAAATTGCTAACTTTGGGATTTTCTTCATGATACTGATGAGTCGAATGCTTGTTCTATTATCGACCATCATCTACAGTAGCATCATTGGTTGACCAAATGGATAGAAACAGATGACCATCCACGCAAATAGGATGCAGTAGAATATGGTAGATCCAAGAATATTTCGACCTGAATTCATGTAAACCCATGTAGTTAGTATCTGTTGGAAAATTATAAACAGAGTCACTGCAGTCAGAGCTAGGGCTACGAAGGATAGAGATGCTGATTGCCAGCCAATCATCATGACAGGAATGAATATCGCGATATCAATTAGAATAGCAATGACTATCATTGTGAAATACTCTCTGATTCTACTAGAATAATTCAATCGTTCTTGAATGAATCCACGTAAATAGAACTCCCTCAGGAAGAAGAATGGAAATAATAGAAATACGAGTGAGAAGATGACTCCGGTTTCTCTGGTTGTTGGCATGGCGGCTACGATATTCCAATCAAACATTGCTATTAACGCTATAATGCTCACAATTCCTGCAATGATTCCATATGCCAATGAGAAGTATGGTGAGGTCGATGACATC
>CAZMBV010000254.1:0-2691 GCA_964564335.1 uncultured archaeon | reverse complement strand
ATTGAAATGAAAGTGGGCAATACTAGATTGCCCAACTCTTTCTTTCTTTATACTAGTTACTTAGAAGTCGTATGCCTTCAAAGTCTTTCTCTTGTTATCCTTGCAGCGTGAAGCGGCATCGGTTAACGTCTTGTGCATGGCCAAGTTAAACGCTTCATAAGCGTCACTACCGACCATCATTCCGGAATCACGAGCGAAGTCCTGAACAGCCTTCTTAACGAAGAATGTGTACTTTGGTCCCTTCGCTGCCTTAGCTGGTTTAGCTTTCTTTGACATATTTATCCACCTAATGTAGATTCCTGCATGAGAGGTCTGAATACAAATCGTTTCCGTACCCCCTTGAAGCAGGTGATGTGTTCCTTAGATACTTGGTTAATAAGCGTATGTCGCATAGAAGGCTTCTACGCCCGTTCTAGTAAGGTGATGGCAATTCCACATTTTTGGTAAAAAACCGAACAACTGTATTCCGATACATTTATATGAAAATGTAATAATGTACAGTTAGCGAATTATTATGACCGACAATGTTGATGATATCAAAAGAGAACTCGACGAGGTTCGCAAGCTCAAAGAGGAGCTGCGCAGAGAAGTCGAGGATGTACGACGTGAAAAGGAAGACACACTCCGTCGTAGAGCAGAAGTAACTAGAGAAAGAGCTCGACATAGTAAGCCACAAGCTCCACGACCACCCAAGCCACCACGTCGTGTTAGACCTGTAAGAGATATTGACATCGATATAGGCGGAATCACTGATAGTCTTGAGGACATGATGGAAGGACTTGGTAAATCTATTGAGATGAGTCTCAAAGGTGTAGAGGGAATCGGGCACAGCATTCGGGTTCCTGGAGTTCGCGTTCATCGACGCAGCCGAAAAGGAAAGAAAATACGAAAGAGTGACATCGAGAAGATTCCTCCTGAGCGCGTTGCAAAGATCGTAGCTCCATTGGGTAGTGAGGAGCGTTTGAAGATTTTGGAGTTTCTCAAGGAAGGTGGTAAGACCTTCAATGAAATTGAAATTTATACAGAAAAGACTGGAAGCTCCCTTACTCATCATCTTAATCCACTAGTTGAAGCAAGTTACGTTGTAAAGGGCGAGGTCCGTGGTACATACTATTTGACAGTAGAGGGACGATTAGCATACAGACTTTCACAATGGCTTACCCACAGAGTCGAAACTCAGAGAACCCGAACAGGTAATAATGAAAGTAATGGAGAGGAGGAAATTTCAGTCGACTTTGATGATGAATCTGATGACGAAGAAGCAGTTGTTATTGTAGAGGATGAAAAGGAACTTGAAAGGGCTGCAGAACATCTTGAACGTGTTGCTGACGAGATTGAATCTGTGCAAGATCAAATCGAAGAAGCTGTTGATAAAATAGAAGAAGCCAAAGAAGAAGAGCTCGAAGCATTAGAAGATTTTGAGGATGACGAAGACGACGAAGATGATGATGATGACGACCTCGATGATATGGATTGGAAGGACTAAGGAGGATTTTGAAGATGAAGAATCTAACACCCGATACCAATGTAATGGTAGTGACTCAGGAATACGACATCATTTCACACGAAAAAGCATACGTCAAGATGGAAACTGGTTGTGTTTGGGTGTACCTCCTTGAAGATGATAAGAGAGTAGGAATTGCATATGCAGGTCCCTCCCGATTTGCCGTTGACGCGATTGCTGAAACTGATATGGGTGCAATGGGCGAATCTGTGACTGATACTCTAGAGGGTATCTCATTATTCATTGGTTCCTCATCACTAGAGAACATATCCAAGAGTGCTGAGAACTCGGATCTTCAAGAAACTGGATTCCATGATACTTCTGCATTCACTGAGGCAATTGAAGCAGTGATGAAGGATCGCATCCATGGTGAGAACACACAGACAAAGTTTGACACCAAGGAAGACTCGAAGATCTTCTTTGGAACTGATGCTGATAAGACAAAGATCCTTCTCGTAATCAGCCATGAGAAAGGGTTGGTCTTTACTCATGGAAAAATCGTATATGTATTAGGTGATGACAATATGGTTTCAGTAAGCAAATCCGGTGTAGTAATTACAAATAGCGATGGCAAACAGCTCATCGTTGGTAAAGGTGGCATTAGAGGACTCGATAATCTAGTGGATCTTGGACCAATTGTTACTAGATCAGTCACACAAGCAATGAAGAGTTTGAAGAGTCTTAAATCCATGAAGCCTATGATGCGATCAGTTAGTAGTTACCCCTATGAAAATGTGGATGACTTTGATTGGAAGGATTGATTCAAGATGGATGAATGCATTGCACGACTTTCACGTATTGAAACAATTGCTGTGAATTTCATCCATCAAGTAGCTTCCGGCTTACCTTCATCTTCATCTCCAAGTCGTGATGTTGATGACTTTCATGCTTGACATCAGTAGGTATTTGACCAAAATCTTACAGCTTGGTCAACAATCAAGCTGTAAGAAACTTCTGCGTTCCACCCTTCTTCTGCCAGTGTCACCACCTTGCAAATTCCAGAAGAATTCACAATTAGCAAGAGCTTTGTCAGCTATCATAGGGATGGAATCCCTCCTGAAGACCTGGTTTCTTTCTCCTGTCTTGATACTAGAACATCACTTCCAGTAACAGAGAGCGTTTCCACAGTTTTTACCACGGCGGGGTCATTATCACTCACACTAGCTTCATCACTGAAACTAGCAAGG
>CAZMBV010000253.1:0-2733 GCA_964564335.1 uncultured archaeon | reverse complement strand
TTCAGTCTTCTTGTTCCAGCATTTGAGGATCCTGGTGTAGTAGCAACTGGTTGGATTGGAGTTTTCACGATTGTTGGCACTGGGTTCTTACTTGGGGCGGTGTTTGTACATCTGACCGATAAGTACTTGCCACACGAACATTTTCAAAAAGGTCCAGAAGGACCCTCTTCGAGGCTAGCAAGGGTCTGGCTATTAGTGATTGCAATAACGATACATAATTTTCCGGAGGGACTTGCTGTTGGAGTATCCTTTGGAGGTGGGGACATGATTGTCGGAATATCTGTAGCTGTTGCAATAGGGTTGCAGAACATTCCTGAAGGATTAGCTGTGGCGGCACCCCTTGTGCGAGAGGGCTATTCAAGAAAATATGCAGCTGTTCTTGCACTATGCACTGGGCTTGTAGAACCCATAGGTGGATTCATTGGAGTTTCTGTGGTAACTATCGCTGTTGGTCTCTTACCCTATGGACTTTCATTTGCTGCAGGGGCAATGGTCTTCGTTGTTGGTGATGAGATGGTTCCTGAGAGTCATGCAGGAGGAAATGAACGTCTGGCTACGTGGGGGCTCATAATAGGATTTTTCGTCATGATGTCACTTGACAATGTGTTCACATTTCTATTTGGAGGATGATTCAAGATTTTATGAATGACCACCATACGGTTCGTTGGTAGTCGCGGGACCAGTATAGGTCTCTTCAAGCTTGGATTCAAGAATCATTCCGGTTGAGGAGATAACAATTTTCCCCTCAAGCGTATGAGACTTGTCATACTGTGAGAAACCATCCTCGTCGAAACGATACCTAAAGATGGTCCTAATCCTGTCATTAGGAAGTCTTTCTATCTCATCTAAAAACAAATCCTCAAATTCACTATAAGGTTGTAAAGGACTTCCCCATCCTGTTTCAGTATGAATGAAATCGAGTATGATTGTCTTAAGGTCGATTTCTTTCAATCCAGATATACACTCCTTACTCAATCGCGAAAATACCGGTAATCAGAGGTGTTGTGAGAATTGCTTCCCGATTAACATCAAAAGTCACGAGTACTCGAGCATAGATATCCCACGGTTCAAATGGAACATCTATATGTTGTTCTTGGTTGCTGTAAATTAGAGTTATAGTGCTTCCTGCGGGGATTGTTGCATTAGCATAAGATTGCTGAAAACTGAATGTATAGAATAATTCAGAGGCTTGATTGTAAACACTCATTTTGCTGATGTTAAAGTCAGTGATGCACTCAAGTCCAGTATTTGTGATAGTTAGAAAGACACTCAAATGGAATGTTATCGGTCCATTGTGGGGTATCATTCCTGTAGCATTGGCAGTCACATTCATTATCAGGGGTCCAATTTGGATTGTTTCAACATCAGTAGTATTTTCAGGCGGATTTTCACTTGGAGAAACAGGATCTAATGGCGGAGTAACTTCAGGTTGAAGCATAGGGATAGAGAGGAATACTCCCATTGCTAAGATTACAATAGCTACGAGTACAGCTCCAATAATCATTCTTTGGTTTCTGTTACTCAATTCGATCCCCAATTAGGAGAATTAGATTCTATTGATTTTAATGTTCCCAAAATCTCGGACCAATACTAACTGGAAACATCAATCTTAGATACCGGTGGACCTATTTTTCATCGTTCAACGCGTTCCAATTCAACTTGCTTTCTCCACGGGTATCTTTCCCCAATATATCTTCGAAATTTCCACTTTGCAGGTTTCGGATATTCAACAATCACCTTTCTGATAGAGTTGAATCGCATCAGTACTTTTTGAGCAACCTCTTCTTCTAGTTGGTAATTCTTTACGAATTCTATACAATCATCAATAGAATTGGTAATATCATGATAGAGTCCCCAATTTCGAGCGCATAGCTCGCCAATGTAGTTCACATTGATGGTTGAGGGTAAGTCTTCTTCTCCAAGATTGAGATCTTTTACAATTGAGATAATGTCACGGTAATCTTTCTCATTGAAGTTCAGAATAATTAGCTTGCAGACAAAGAGGTCGCTCACAGATATTGTGAACTCTTCGAGGTCAAGCCGTTTTCTCAGATCAATTTCATGTTCCATTCGCAGTTTATCAAGAAAGATGTCAACATGGTCCTTTGACCCAAATTTCTCGAAAAGAAGCCGGTTTCCACCTGAAACCAATGTGTATCTGGTATTTTCTTTGTATCCAAGGTCGACTAATGTCTTGATTATCATTGGTGCTTCATGAGATAGCCCAACAAGGTCAATATCCCCGTATTCACGTTCACAGAAGTCGAGTTCACGGCAATGCTTTCTAAAGGCCAAACCACCAATCAAGCGAAGAGTTGCTCCATTCTCATTCGCTTTGGAAATTATCAGAGCAGATTTTTGAAGAGCATCTTCCATTACGTTCACCAAGATAATCGCATTTCTACAGGTGAATCAATGTACATAGAAGTATGCAAAGGGCGAACAAGGTTAAACAGCAACGTTAATATTGCTTTCACGGGCGAAGGCGAGAATAAGCCGCCGTGGCTCAGTAGGTAGAGCGACAGCCTGTTAATTCCTAATTCAATGATTAGGAACCAGACAGTTGTTGGTCGTAGTGCGCTACACTTCGTGGCGTACGGCTAAAGGTTCGAGCCCTACCGGCGGCGCCACTTCTTCTTGAAATCAGAAATTCATTCAATATTCATGAGCTTCGATTTTAGGCTCAATATCTGAGGGATTATGATCTCGAAAATATTCCTCATACTTGGGTGA
>CAZMBV010000252.1:0-2740 GCA_964564335.1 uncultured archaeon | reverse complement strand
GGATAGCACCACTGTTGGCAAGCGCAATCAATGAGAATAGAATTAGTAGAATTCCACTGATCAATGCGCCTAACCCGAAATCACCCAATCCTGGAAGGATATGGAAAGGCGACCCTAGAATCATTAGGATACCTTGGATTATTCCGATTATGCCACCGATGAGAACCAGTAGACTTCCAAGTTGCTTTAAATCCGACATTTTTTTCTCTCCTTGAAAAAGAATACCTCGAAAGGTACTCTTTACATCTTTGAGGAATCACTATATATAACATAGGATGTGTTGTTTTCAACATCGACGAAACACGAAGTTTCCAGAGATTTGGAGCTATTAATATTGACAATTCATTCTGATGATATGGATGAGACTAAATCAACTGAATCACATGAATTGATTGAGATTGATGGGGATCCTGATGTATCACTGGAAATACCTGATAGGGGAAACATACTCATCATTAGTAAGGACCAGTCATATCTCACCCATGGAATTCATAAATTTCCTGCCAAATTCTTTCCAGAGCTTCCGCGCTATTTGATTCGAAAATACTCTGATGTCGGAAACATTGTGCTTGATCCAATGTGCGGTAGTGGAACCGTTGTGCTTGAGGCAACGTTGAACAACCGCATTGGAGTAGGTATTGATATCGACCCAATTGCTCGATTAATTACAAAGGTCAAAACGACGCCTATCAGCAGTGAAATTCTCAAGAATACTGAAGAGTCATTAAATCAACAAATTGAATCATTCTGGAAATCTAGTACCTATGTTCCTACAATTCCTGATTTTTATTACCGTGATAAATGGTTCCGTCCATTTGTCCTAAATGAATTGGGTATCATCAAGGGTAGTATCAAGGCTCTAGAAACCCAGTATTTGACCAAGAAATGGTCACACATATCAGATTTTCTTCATGTGACTTTATCTTCAATCATTAGAGATGTATCAAATGCGGATCCTTACTGCACTAGAACAGTGCTTAGAAAGAAAATTACCAAGAATATATCCCCGGGTGATACTCTTGAGAAATTCTCTCTAAGATTGGAGCAGCAGATAGAAGACATGGGAAAATTCACCGCAGCGCTCAAAAATGTTGGGCACCCTAAAGTCATCCTCCCCAGTGGTTCGGCGCTTGAAACGGGTCTTGAAGATGAATCAATAGACTTGGGAATCACTTCACCACCCTACATCAATGCTGTAGACTACCCACGAACCCATCAGCTAGAGATGTACTGGCTAGGGCTCCTTGATGATGGTCCTTTGTCCAGAGTCAAGCGTAAGTACATTGGGACTGAAACCGTTTACAAAAATGAGTACAAGGACCTAAGAGTCACAGGCCTTGAAACCCTTGATCCTGTTTTGGAAAAGATTTACGCACGTGACCCTCGTCGTGCATTTATTGCGTTCAAGTTCTTCGAAGACATGAAAAACCAATTGCATGAGATGATGCGAGTTCTTAGACCTGGGCGTCGTTATTGTATTGTTATCGGGAACAACATCATGCGTGGAGTTCCAGTAAAGTCCCATGAAATACTTGCAGAGATTGCTGAATCTAAAGTTGGGTTTGAATTGGAAACTCAGTTCTTTTCAAAACTTATTCGACACTTCATACGTATTCCCAGAAAGGAACGAATGCATGGTGAGTGGGTTCTTGTTCTTCGAAAACCCTAGTGAATTGTTTAGATGAGGAACTGTTGAATAATGGTAACAATCTGCATCAATACTCTCAATGATTTTGTTACATCTCCTTCTATCTCCAAGCTATGATTTGCTCCATATACTACAATCCCTCCAAGAAATGTATTAGCATTCAATCGATCTATGAGATCGAGGTCATATTGAGAATCACTAGTCCCTATCACCATAATTGCATCTTTCATATAGGTTAGCATCTGCTCCATAAGTTCTGGGTTCTTAATCAATGGTGTTAACCAAATAGTTTTTGCATTACGTAGATTTTCATGTGTTTCAAGCAAATGACCTAACGCCAGTGTTCCTATCGACTTGCCTGCCAAGCATACAACTTCTTGATTTCTCTCCTGTGTTGCAAATTTTAGAGCTGCTTCTACATCTCCAATTAACCATTCAGACCGGTCTCTCAACGAATATTTCATGAATTGGGAGTTGTTAGAGTAATCATAATCTACAGTTAATACGTTGATTCCACTAACAAGAATTGACTGAACTGAATAATGAAGAAGTGGCATTGTGGAATTATATGCTAATCCCGGAAAGACAAGAGCAATTTTCTGTGTTTCATCCAACAGCCTAAATAATTTGGTCTTCAGAATATTTCCATTGTATCCGTTGATATCAAATTGTTCAACTTCAAGCTTCACTAAATCAGCTCCCTGAGTTCTTTGATGCCAAAGCTTATCAATGAATCTGCGAGTCAGGAACAAAATTATACGGAGGTATATGATACATGGCAATAATTATACGGTGGGATCATGTTTGCCCGGCGCTCGTTCTTGTCTCTACCTCCTTCCGCGAAGTTTCTTTACGTGCTTCTTAAGGACCGAAACCGGATGAGCCGGCAAGACCTGATTAGCACAACATACCTTCCTCCTAGAACAATCAACTATGGTCTTAGTAGGCTTAAGGCTCTAGGACTGATTCGTGAGGAAGAGCATGATACTGATGCGCGGGAGCGAGTATACAAGTTAGTTCAGGCGCCGATGTAGTGCCGACTTGATCCGGAAGATGAGGTGGGCTTGCTCCCATCCATCTTCAAACTATTTT
>CAZMBV010000251.1:0-2748 GCA_964564335.1 uncultured archaeon | reverse complement strand
TTTCATCCATTGTGCCACGATTGGTTGACGCAAATAAAGTTCAGTTCATCATAACTACAGGTTCCCACGAAGTTAAGCATCAAGGAAACTTGGACATTGTGAAGATGATCCAGAGAATTGCTGATGAATCTCACCTCTCCAATTACGATATCACTATTCATGACTGTTTTTCAAACGACCTTGTTGAGCTAGGAAAGACGAGCAGAAATACACCGGTAATTGTGGATGGCAATGCAATTGGTCATGATGTATACGTAAGTATCTCTGATATGAAAGCTCATTATTTTGCAGGATACTCGAATGCTGTCAAGAATTTCCTTCCAGGTGTGTGTGGTTTTGATACAATTGAAGCAAATCACTCGATGGCTCTTGATTCCAGATCTACGTTTGGCATTCATCCATTTCATCCTGAAAAAGATCGTCGAGATAATCCCCTTGCAGATGATATGAGAGAAGGTATGGAAATTATTGTTGGCAAAGGCACAGCGTTCGTACTGGCAGTTGTAACAGATGGTGGCAAACTCCTTTGGGCAGATGCTGGAAAGATTGAGCCAGTAACCACAGGAGCAATTGAATTCCTTGATGAGTCAGCAAGTTTCACTGTAACCCCTACTAATCGAATTATTGTTTCACCTGGTGGATATCCGCAAGACAAGTCACTATATCATGCACAACGAGCTATTGAGCTCACAAAGAATGCTGTGTTGGACAAAGGTCAGATTCTATTCTTAGCTGAGTGCAAAGATGGTGTTGCTCCAGAGAATGCAATTGAGAATTTTTACAATAGATTGACCTTGCCTCTAGATGATGTGTTAAGGTCCATTAGTGGCAAGTACCACCTTTACGAGCATAAGGCATACAAATTCGCAGAACTTCTCAAGAAAGTTTCAAAGATTCTGATCTATTCTGAACTGGACAAAGAAACCATTGAAGCAGTTCATATGCAAAAAGTAAATGATCCACAAAAAATTGTGGACGAATGGATTACTGAAAATCCCGATGTCAAGATTCTTGTTCTTGATAAAGGGAATAAGATAGCAGTCTATGCAGATTAAGTTTCATTCCAATGAATCTTAGATATCGCATTATATAATGCCTTGAAGTTCGCATATCCCTTCGTGTACACCTCTAACGTTTCAGCTCTTGGCTGTAGTGGCTCCAATGGCTGGACCATCTCTTCAGCAGCTTCTGAAACTGATTTGAAGACATTAATGCCCTTGAATGCGAGGATTGCAGCACCAATAGCAGTAGCCTCTTCCATTTGGATACGAATTACTGGAGTTCTGAGAACATCCGCCTGTATTTGCATCCATGTTTCACTTCTGGATGCGCCGCCAGTGACGCGCACTTGTCGAGATGGCAATCCTAGCTCTCGCATCACTTCCACATTTGTACGAATCTCATACGATACACCTTCAAGGATTGCACGAATTAGATGATGACGCGAATGACCCAAAGCAAGACCCGCGAATACTCCTCGTGCATAAGGGTTCCAGTTAGGAGCGCCTGCCCCGGCAAAGTGGGGTATATGGATGACTCCTTCTGCACCAGGGGGACTCTTTTCTGCAGCTTCTGTGATGATATCATATGGATCGACACCCTGTTCATCAGCTATAGCAACCTCCTCAATACCCAAATTGTCTCTGTACCATTTCAGTGCAGAACCTGTGGTGAACATACTCGCTTCAACAACAAAGGAATTTGGTACAACGTGACGACTGCAGAGCACTCTCATTGAAGGATCTAACTTCACGTTATTGGAATGAGATAACAGGAAAGTACCAGTACCTGTAGTGCATTTGATCATACCCTCCCGAACAACGCCGACTCCAAGGGCAGCACATTGTTGGTCGCCACCACCTGCAATTATAGGAGTTCCTTCCTTTAGTCCAGTCTCTAGGGCTGCGTTTTTGGTTAAGCCGCCCACAAATGAACCTGATTCGACAGGGCGCGGTAATTTATCAGCTTCAACTTCTAGAGCTTCAAGTAATGTGTTAGACCATTTTGCTGTACGGATATCAAAAAGAAGAGTCCTGCTGGCATTGGAGTAATCTGTGATTATTTCCCCCGAAAGTTGGAAAATCAAGTAATCATGTACAAGCAGGAACTTGTTCGTTTTATCATAGATTTCTCTCTCATTCTCGCGCATCCAGAGTATCTTCGGTGCAGTGAAGTAAGGATCAATTGTTAGTCCACTAATCGAGTAAACTTGAACAGGAGGAATCTTTTCCTTTATCCATTCACACTGTTTTACGGTTCTTCGATCTTGCCAAACAATAGCATTTCTTAGAGGCACTCCATTTTCATCTACTGGTACGACCGTTTCCCGCTGGTTCGTAACACTGATTGCTGCGACGTGTTCAGGACTGATCTTGCCCTCCTTAAGACAAAGCTGAATGGTTTCACAAGTTTTTTTCCACCAACTCTCAGCCCTCTGCTCAACCCAAGAAGGATGAGGGTGCTGTGACTCAAATTCAGAGTAGGCTCTAGCTAGTACGTTGCCAGATTTATCGAAAAACATTGAACGGACACCGGTTGTTCCTGCATCAATTGCTAAGACTACTTCTGTCACGGAAACCACAATATGCGACTATAATATCCTCGATAAGAAGGCTTCGAGAAATATTATTTGTAACTTAGTTCTGAGTCAATAACTTCACGAATATCCCTACGATGACCGATGCATTCCAGTTTGAACTTGCGATCTTTCTTCAAACGATTCTCTAATCTCATCGCATCTCCCCGGGT
>CAZMBV010000250.1:0-2764 GCA_964564335.1 uncultured archaeon | reverse complement strand
TGGTGGGGACGGGGAGATTTGAACTCCCGATCGACGAGTGTCTTCGGTGACAACGGTCAGATTTTGACCCCGTGTCTTCAAGGCTCGAAATGAGCCCAGATCTGGAGCCCGTTACCATACCGGAAAACCCACCCAACTCGGAACGAGTTAGGATCTAGGCCACGTCCCCATGGCTGAGAGTGAAACAGAGGAGTTGAGTTAAGAAGTTTTTGTTAATTGTATCAAAGAACCCGGTGGATGCATTTTCACGAATTTCAGTCTGTTATAGTATGATTTGTAATTCTTAGTGCCTAATAAATAACCCAGTAATTCATTAACAATTTTCCTCAATCTTGCAGGAATTTGACGATTGTAACCTACGTATTTGTCACTCTCTTAGAGAATGTGACCTCGTAGATGGCTACACCATCATTAGGTGAGTGTGATAAAAGAATGCGACCTAGCGGCGAACCAAGTGATAATGAACCATGGTGAACTCTATTTTTTCAGATTCATGTGGTAATCGTCTCTTTTCTAGAGACGGTTCCATCTATTTTTAGTGAAATTTACTTTCAAAACAAGAGTTCTCATTGTGAATGTAATCCAAAAATGGATTAATATACCTCTAACTGAAGTACTCATCAGGTGCCTCTTTGAATGGGTTTCTCTAATACACTCCCTGTTAAAGTTTGGATATCATCAGAAGAGTGTGAAATTGGAGATCTTGAGTTTCGTCTTGATGATGTGATTGTATCATTGCATTCAGGAAAGATACTCTCAGGTAGCAGATCTGATAAAACCATTTTTTATGAGATTGAAACTGTAGTATCCCTTGATGAGAAAGGACAAAGTGTAGCTAAACCTCTTAATACAAGATATAGAGTGCTTCTAAAGCCAAATCAAATTATTCAACATCCGTACACCGACAAAGGAGTGCAATTCTTAGAAGATATTTTTCCTCCTTCAACTGCAGGATTTTATGGAAGACTACAAGCTGGCAAAGAGAATGCACTCTACACTATTCAGGGAATAAAAGGTAGTGAGCAATTCTTACTCTTCATTAGTAATCCTCTGACAGGTCAAATATATGAAATGAATGTGATTCAACCATATGAAGCTGAATCACTTTCTATGGTGGAAGATTATAGGATTAGACAAGCCCTCTTCATGGAAGCAGCAAAGAATCGAGCAAAATCGATGGATGATATATTAGGTATCTTAGATAAACCCGCACCATCTTGGCCGAAACTAACGAAACTGCTTAGAGATGTATCAGTACCCAACCTGAAACTAGGAAAAACAATGAGAGACACACTAACCGAGTTAGTTCCATCAACATTCCCAGAACCTATTCGGAACGAACTCATGGCTTTTCTTGCATATGTAATAGAAGGGAAAATTCCCAAGGAAGATCCTTTAACATACTCATACCAGTTCTCTTCAACAACGGTATTAGAAACGTTACTGCTTGGACACTTAATGCATCTGATAGATGGAACTGATTGGCCATCTTATGTCAAGTTGATGACACTGGCTGAAAGAGGGCAGCTCGATTTTCCAAAACGAGCTGTTTCCGATTCGATTAAGGATTATCCGTGGTTGCTTTTTAGTCAAAAGTGTGCAGAACATTTCCCTAACTGGCAACAAATCGTGATCAACACTGCTCAGACTTTGAATAATACAAATAAAGTGGTACTTAGTTTGCCAACAACAAGAACAAATGCTAAAAGAACAAGAAAGGCATGGAAACAGAGATTTGCGGAAATGATGCATGGGCTCCGTGTATATGGACACATTAGTCCCTCATCGCTAGGATTAGCAGAGCTCATTTACCTTGGAGCAGCCTATAGATGGTCTCACAGACATATGAAATTCATAGCTCGTTTGGGAAGTATTGGAGAAAATACTCCACATATGCAGGTAATGCTTGTACCTATCTCTGTAGTTGAACAAATTAAGCGTGCACTTCCAAGTATAACGCATGTAGCTTGGTCTGCCCGAGCATCAAATCTAAATCTGTATGATGCTAGACTAGGAAAATGGAATATTCTACCAGAAAAGTTAGTTGATTCATTAGAGAAGAGGGAATCTATCAGAAATCTAAGGAAGCAATATGGCGGAAACCCTGCATCTGAAATCTATCACCTTACAACAGAAGAAGTGAAAGTTATCGATTTAGTTGCCGAGGGAGTAGAATTATCATTTTTAGAAATACCTGAATTCCTTTCAAACTGGGGATGCAGTGAAAGAAAGGGACGTCAATTGATATCAAATCTCACTAAGCGAAACATCATGAAATTGACATACGAGGTGTCTGATAGAAGCTTGGTGTCAATATCAATAATTGCTCATGGAAGAAGTGAAAAAGTGTATTCTCTTGTTTCTAGTTTTATGAAAAACACACCTACAGCGTATGCAAGATTGGATGATACGGGTGAGAATGCAATAATACTCTCTAGGCTTCCTGAAGAATCTGTGTATACTATTGCGTCCCAACTGACCTCTAAAGGAATCGAACACGATGTCAATATCCGTTGTATGCGACCTACCACCTTTCGAAGATATACATCAAATCTCTACCAGCGTCTCTTGAAAGATGATGGAACCTGGGATGATGATGTCAGCGCGTTTCTCTCCCAGGCTCGGTCTAAGAAAAAAGAGCTGTCGGAGAGTAATGCTTAAAACCAAACATGAAAAACCAACATCTTGATGGCGGCCATAGTGCTGAGGGTACACCTGATCTCGGCCGAACTCAGAAGTTAAGCCTTATTTTTCCTAGATAGAA
>CAZMBV010000249.1:0-2765 GCA_964564335.1 uncultured archaeon | reverse complement strand
GCTCCGATTCCGGGATTTTCATGTTTCACGTGTTACATCGGTGAGCTGCGTGAAGCAATATCCATTATAGTCTGAATTATTGTGCATTCATCAGTTAGGAGCCTTGATTCATGACAGACGATATTGTTCCACATAATTCGGTAATGAATTTTAGGATCATATTTAGTATAATCATAGTATTCCTTGTTATCATCATGGCTCCTTTTGCATATCGTTTTGATGTAGGACCTGGCCCTGATTCCGTAGAAGCAATCATTTGGCACTATATCGAAGCTCCTTGGTATACTGGATTTAGATTCCAAGATCCCTTCAGATACTTTCCGTATATTTTTGTTAGAATGCTCTTTCTGCTTCAGTTCCTAAGATACGTATTGGGAAAGACCTCGCAAAAGGCAACACTTCTAGTTGCAGCATATAGTGAACTGCATGTGGGACTGCTCTCTCTCCCTGTATTCATCTCTTGGTACTTTGGTCTTGGATTATTCTCAGCACCTGGTGGTGACCCTTTTCTACCAATCTTCCTTCCTCTTCCGATCTTATTCTTACTAGTTACTTTTGTGATATTCATTGATAGACGCCGCTCGAACTAGACTATGTTGAATTCTCTGTTTGTATTAAAAAAATGAAAGAACAGCTCTTCTCTCTGAAAAGAAAAGAGCCAATCGCTTCTATTTCAGTGGGACATAAGCTGAGGATTTTGTAGCTCCAATTCCGGGATTTCCATGTTTAACCCTCGCCATCGGTGAGCTGAACTATATGATTAAGGATCTACATGTTTTGCAAGAACCCGATTGTGACGCTTTCTTAACCAAGAAGCAACACTCCATAAGGGTAGTGTAAGCAGTGCTGCAATAAGTCCAATATTTGGATAATATAGGCCATTAATGCAGAGCCATACATAGTAACAACCTACCACGAAAGGGCCTCCTCCAACGAGTACACTAAGAAATGAATCTTCTTTTATCAACTCGTCGCTAATTGAATTTGGACGCGTTGCAATCAAATAACTAAGATAGATCATTGGTATCCAATAAAGGAGCACAATAAAAAATACATTCAGAAGTTGGAAGGTAAAAATTGCAGGAGTTACTTGACTCTGAGGGGTCCACCAGAGTGTTGTAATTAGTGGTACTATAACTGCTCCTGATACAGTACTGAATGGAATTGCATTTGTATCAAAACTATAGGTCATCCATGGTAAAAACATGGAAATGTAGTAGAAAGAAACTGGAAGAAGATTCGTTCTGAGATTATAATCTGTTCGAACCCCCGCAAAACTTCTTTTTGATCCCGCTTGAATCAATACCAGTAGCAATAGTGCAGTTCCCACTATTCCAAGTATCTGCCCCCAATCAAGAATGATTCCAAATATTGAGAATGAAGAAAACATCACAGTAACATGGACATTTGAGGTTCCATCAGTTTGAATTCCGTGATAAACAGTTGTCCACCCTTGATTCTGTCCGGAAAGAGGTGATACTATGATTACGAGGCTTGTGCTACTAGGTATGTATAGATACTCTACATTCTGCAATGGATAATCAATATCATAGATATAATCCCATTCAATAATGGAAACTCTGGTGTACGCAAAGGAGGGATATATGTCAATATTCAATCGATATGTAGGGATTCTATTAACAATGAGGATTGATTCATCGGGTCCAATTGTAAAGCTGATGTTGAATACAGAACTGTGTATTCCGTAATATCTATAGAACCATCCTGCTATTCCCTCGTAATTTCCTTCTGCGAGATAGAGGGTTTCATTAGCGCTTCGTGGTCCTAATACGGAAGAATCAGTCCTATTTCCTGTTCGAGTCAATTCGACTGCTGGATACATGAGATTATCTGAATAATAATCTGAAGCATCCCTTAGAACACTCATGTAGGGATTCTCAAAGAGACTCTCTCCGTCAGGTGCTTGCATATCGAATGTAACAGGATACAGATTTTCATTAGATTCAACTGAAATCACAACATCTCCAATCATAACTCGCGATACTTCTGAAGAAGCTACCCTGACAATCATTGTTGTGCGAATAGCCCAACCAGTACTGAGATTATATGCTCCAATCAGAGGCGGTTTTAAGAGTACAGTTCCAGATTGGCCTTCTTCTAAATATGTGCTATTTTCTCCAGCTTCGTTAGAGTCATAATCCGGCCATGCTGAATAAAACACCCATAAACTCACATTTGCTGATCCTTGAATGACATTGAAGTCGACTGAGAAACAGATTTTAGAATAATTCATCAATGGCAGAGTAGGTCTTCCGGTGAAATCCGCAGATGGATAGATTGTATGGCCAGAAGATGTAGTTACAATACCCTCAAGTTCCACCATTACGCCTTGTGATCCATCTTGAATTTTGTAATATCTGCTAGAACTGGAGTACCAGTCGGCACACGGATCATTAACAGTTCCATTGTAAACAACAACACCAGTTTGAGGTGCATGTGGTGTTTTTGTAATAGTATATCCAATTGATCCCCCTATAGGGCTTTCATCACTGACCACAAAAGTGGGTTCCATCTCTCTCTGCTCATTCGAAATGCCTGGCGCGATTATGAGCAAAACTATAGAAATGATTACAATTACCTGTTTAATTCTAACCTCATTTACTATCGAGAATCCCACTTCAACCACAAGTAGATGGAATATAGTCTATCTGATATATTTGCTTGTTTCTTAAAATGAAAGAACAGCTCTTCTCTCTGAAAAGAAAAGAGCCAATCGCTTCTATTTCAGTGGGACATAAGCTGAT
>CAZMBV010000248.1:0-2769 GCA_964564335.1 uncultured archaeon | reverse complement strand
ACACCTATTCTCTCAGAGTGAATTTCACCTTTAAGATAGAATGGTAGAACGCAATACTTTCTAAGAGTGCAACTATGGGGCTTTCAATTGCGTTAGATTCAATGTAAGATGTTTTGCGAGTATTATACCAGAATATTCCAAAGGAAAGCAGAGTCATGAATACTGCGAAGAACGTGCTAGCAAAACCTTTTGTTCTCTCTTGCGAATGTGTACTTGAAGTATATCTAACGGAAGTGGATGAGTGGTCAAGTTATCTCCTAGAGTTAAGTTCATTCTGATAACAGTTGATGAGCTATTATTGGTCCCAATACTAATACTAGTTGCATACTATTTTCTCCCCGAGCTGTTACCCTTTACCATTGTTGCAACTATTGTTGGTGCAATCATCTTCGTAGCTGCAAAGTACCATCTTGTATATGATTCATTGAAGGAGGGGACCGACTATCTCTACGACCTCCCAGGCATAAGGTGTAAGGTAATTGAAACTATTACAGATACTTCTGGTAAGGTTAAGATAGGCGCTGAGATCTGGGAAGCTCGTAGTGATAATGGTGAGATAGTAAAAGGGACTGAGGTTGTTATTGTTTCCAGAGAAAGCATGAAGGTCCGTGTTAAACCATGGTATGGTGAATCCACTTAGGTGAGTAGTACTTTTTGAAGAAGATGGATAGTCATCTCTACATCCTTTAGATTGATGGTTTCGAAACTACTATGAGAATATCTACAAGGTACTGCAGTCACCGCGACTTTTTGGCCTTGCATGGCAAATTGTACTCCATCGGTAAGATAATGGTGATAAACCGCTCTCTGGATTGGTATTTTTTCACGTTCAGCAGTATCCAACATGGATCTCACTAGCTCATGAGAGTAGTGCATGGCATCATCTTTGATGACTATTACAGGTCCCAATCCTAAACCAACTCCTGCTTCTCCATTTGTACCAGGATAATCATCAGCTAATCCAATATCTATTGCAACGACTCCTTCAACATCAAGATCTTTTGCGATAGCAGCAGCACCCTTGGCTCCTAGTTCTTCCATCACGGTGGACACAAAGGTAACTTTTGGTCGTTTAGCTACAGGGATTTTTGAGAGTCTTTCAGCAAGCTCAATCATAATCACAAGCCCAATTCTATCATCCATGGATTTTCCAACAACATGATGCCCGACTTTCTCTACTGGTGCTGCATAGATTATCGGGTTTCCAATGTGAATACCCTGTTCTTCTACTTCTTCTCGGGATGATAATCCGATATCAAGAAAGATCTCTTCATATGTAGGAATTCTTGATTTTCCTTCTGGTCCTGCGATATGCCCAGTCTTAACTACAAAACATCCTGGGATGAACCCTGTGTCAGTCATTATCAAGACCCACTGACCAGGTAAGAGTCGTAAATCTGGCATGTACCCCTGAGTATTCCACTTGGCTCGGATGAATCCTCTATCATCAATATTGCTAACGAGAAAACCGACTTCATCAGCATGAGCTACAACAACATAGTGTTTCCCATCACCTTCCAATGTTGCCATTAGATTACCAATCTTATCTCGAATAATATTAGAGCAATATTTTCCAAGTTCTTCCTTCATAATATCCTGAACAAGATTCTCTCTACCAACTGGTCCTGGTGTGGCTGATAGAGTTTTTAGAAGGTCTAAGGTTCTTTCTACCATACTTACCACCACCTTGTACAATATGACACTAACACTTAAGCATCTGCTTCTTGGCCTGTGTCGCAATGCTTTAGAGTTGGATGATTTTGTTGTAACAGTGTAAGGCGACTTCCATGATTGTTACAGTGACAACAGTTGTAGTGTTAGTTATTGGTGTACTATCACTCGCTCTGGCATTGTATGGTGGTTTTCTCTCGTTTTCGATATCAGAGAAACTTGAAGGTGATGAGGAAGAAAAGCATAGCTCAGAACAACAATACTACCTTCTAGGGATGATTGGGGTCATTGTTCTTTTTGCTCGAATATTGAATGTTCCAATCTTCTTTTGGATGCTTCAGTCACTGGTTCCTTACTGTCCTGGTGCGATGTGTTCCTACGGAGTAATCAATATAGGGTTTCCATACTCGACAATTGCACTTGTATTGAAAATCATACTACCGTTTGTCTATGGATTATGGATAGTTGTGGAGGTGTCGAATAGAAAACAACCCCTACTCCCTCTTATCGGAAATCTTGCTCGTTCATTTGTAGTATTCCTACTTCCTTTGGTCTTGATAGATAGTGCCGTAGATGTACTTCTGGTATCTTCAATTCGCCCCGTTTATGCTCCATGTTGTTCAAGTGTCTATGATGTTGATCCTCCATTCTCCCCATCTGCCCTATTCGGTCCTCAGATTGGATTGTTGATTGTTTTGTTGACAATTATCATAGCCATCTCTCTAATTACAATTCAATGGTTTGAGAATAGATCTAAGTATTTGCCTACAGTAACTCTAATTCTTGCCGCAGTTGTATCCCTGCTCTATCTCGTATCACTTCATGACACACTCGCACCAGTTGTTCTAGGACTCTCTGACCATCACTGTCCTTACTGTCTATTCCAGGAGTTTCCAGATACTGCTATTTTTACAGGTTTATTCTGGGTTGGTGTTGCATCAACAGGATGGCGAGTGATTCTTGAGATGATTTGGCGACGAAAACAATTACCCCAAGAGAGTATCGCTGGGCTCAAGGATTTTCTACTAAAACTATCTTCACTCTCAATTCTATTCAGCATTGTCAGTCTTGTGTCGCACCTTCTGATTGCTCTCTAAT
>CAZMBV010000247.1:0-2781 GCA_964564335.1 uncultured archaeon | reverse complement strand
ACAAGTACACGTATTTTCTTGGATGAACTCAAGAACCCACCTCATATTGATGACTTATAATGGGACGTTCTCGGCGTCGATATAAAGGCTTTCAATTCATTGAAATTAGGCTTAATCTTCCATTATGTGGACTACATTCTCGCGGCCATCTCGGAAACGACGCACTAGTCCCCGTTCTTCGAGATTATTGAGAATAAGACTGACTTTTGCCTGAGACATATCAAACTCGGTATAGAGATCTTTCTGTGGGCATGAACCGCCTTTCTGGCGGATTACTTCGAGAACTTCTTCTTCTTCATTAGTTACACCAATGAAACGAACCTTGCCTATTCTTCGAAGGCGGTACGCTATCCTTGGTCCAAAAACTGCTAACATAATACCAAGTAGAATTCCGATAAGACCAATAGCGATAGATTCGACAAAGAATGATTGAAGAGGGGCGGATTCATAATTTGGCGTTTGATATCTTATTATGAAAACACGTTCCTGACCAGGTTGAAGATCTTCAGTGAACCAGGTGAACGCTAAAGATGAGCCATCAGTATAATTTGCGTCTGTATTAGGAAAAAGGGGTATGATTGACTCTTGTGAAAGAATAGCCTCTGGTGGGAGAATAGCTGTGAATGTGAAATTGGAAAGTCGAGTTAATGGGCGTACATAGTAGACGAAATCAGCTATATACTTTGTAGGGTCTGCTCCAATAGAGAGATCTGATTGAAAATCAGAGGCAAGTATTCCTAACTCAATTTGGACAGATTCGTCAGTTCCTACCGATTGTTCAAGGTCTATTACAATCTCAATATATCTGTCATAGTCTATCAACGTTGCACTTGTCAAATCTCCATCAACCCTAACTAGAGTCACTAAAGCTTCTAGAGAATCAATTCTGAAACTGAGTGTGTCGATAGAACTAACTCCAAGATTGGTCATCCGTGCATTTACTGTGATGGTTGTTAAGCCATCATTGTCCATTACTGCATTGATTGAAATCGGATCTAGCAGTATATCACTTGTTTGTGCAATTATCGTATCGCTCCGCACGGGCAGAATTATCATTGAAACTAGGACCAATGTCAGCAGTAGTAGATGTTTTCTTTGCACGTTTCGACACCATTCCAATTCGTTGTTCGCGAGATTCTAAGTTATGTTTGTCTATATGTTTGTAGTTAAGACTTCTCTAAAAAGTATGGAGGGCGGCGTCGCGGGTGCACCGCCCATTGGGAGAGGTTAGTTATTTCTTTCGGACCAACACGATGAGTATTGCAACTAAGGCGACCGCACCAATACCTGCGACTAGGACCATGTCAACAGGTTCTGAAATCAATGGGGTGCCCGCGGGATACAAACCGATTGATGGGTCGTGTAAGATGCTTCCATTGTCAAAATAGGGGTATGACAGATAGACTGCAGTACCCACACCTGTGGGTACATAGGTGGCATTTACATCGACGATTTCAGTAGCTCCACCAGGCCAGGTTATTGCAGCTTTGTCAACCCAGCTGAAGAAACCCTGAGCAATGCTAGCATCATAATCGACAAAGTCGATTTTCTGAATGTTGGTTCCATTCATAGATTGAAATCGGGATTCATTACCGCCTATAGTTGTCCAATTATTATTGGAATCAAGTGTGGTATTTCTGAATTGTTCACGAGTTTCAATCCTGTAACGGTGGACTTGCGGTTCTTGAATACCAGTAGCAACGTGTTCTCTCTGGAGAGTTTGAATTGTTACCATTGAATCTTCACTACTGAATGGGAAGTTACCAATCTCGATGTCAATCTTGAGCTCTGATCCACCCGCTACAGTGTAATTTGCATGGGAACCATGATCATCTGCAACCTCACCTTGATAGTCTTCAAGATAGATATGACCCCAAATCTGTATAGTTGTGTCTTCGAATCTCATGACACTTCCAGTTCCGTTTAGTGCTGCTGGAGCAGCATCAGGCATCATTGTACTTCTAACACCGGACTTGGTGTACTTTAACCAAACTTCAGTAACAACATCGTCCACTACGACAGAACCACTAGTAAGTGTCCACTCAAATGCAGAAAGAGGCGCAAAGTGTAACGCTTCGCCAGTTTGATATCCACCATCTCCATTCAAATCTTCATATTCAGCAATCATAACAAAAGATGTAGAGAATTTTGCATGAGCGCCTTCATCATCTACAGCATACCAGAAATGAAACATGGGCACTTTTCCGTTTGCCATAATTGAGATTATATCAGTGTTAATCGTGACTGTTCCATCAGTTCCCGTCGTGTGGTCGGGGGGACCACCAGGACCATGAGGCATGGTCGCGGGACCTTGTGCACTTGCCAAGGCTGTCGTACCCAAAAGGGCAACAACGAGAAACAAGCTAATCATTGTTTTTTGAATTGTCTTCATATATTAGACCTAAGAAAACCTTAATGTAATTGGTATATAACCACTATTTCGGATGCAAACCAAATCGGAGTGCCAATGAGGACTATCCTGCTTGCATTCGACGAACAAAACTTTATGGAAACTTCTAAGGCTTGTAAAAGATAATATGAGTTGAGAGAATGAAATGGTCATCTACACCTCACAGTTATTAGGAATCGCGAATACATACTCGTGAAGAAATGGATGTATCTGAATATGGCCGCTGAACTAAATGAAATGACTCAATATGACTGGTTTGCGCATGCCAGAGTATATGAAACAACAGGGGAGCTTGATAAGGCAATAGAGGCTTATGAAGAGGCACTCAAGATTGACCCTCAATTTGCTAAAGCATGGTTTTACAAAGCCAA
>CAZMBV010000246.1:0-2797 GCA_964564335.1 uncultured archaeon | reverse complement strand
CCTTCAAGGGTTGCGTCTTGGAGTATTTCTCTCTCAGATGCATGAGAACTGGCATGTGTTTTTCAGCATAATCAATTAGCATCCTGCCTTCTTTGGCAAGACCAATATCTTTGACCTTATACTCAGCCATTGTTATCATCGGATTTAGGTTAAACCATAAAGCATATGAATGCTACATTGCAATATAGAATAATATGCTTTAAAAAGTGATACAAATAATGCAAATTATATTATCCGAAGCTGAAAAACTAGTTTTGGAAGCACTTGTACAGAATTCACGTTACAGTCCTGATTTGATTGGAAAGATGATTGGTAAAAGTCGTAATTGGGTATCACGGACAATTAAGGGGTTAGTAAAAAGCGGAGTCATTAGAGGTTATACAACTGTTGTGAACCCTTCTCTTGTCCAAGGTGCACGAGGAACAATCTTGTTCATGAAAAGCAATCCTCGAGAATCCAATATCAGCCAAAAACTTATGGAGATGGAAGAACTTGAATCTCTTGATGGGGTTTCAGGTGACCATTCGCTTCTTGGATTCTTTAGATATAATTCACAAGGCCTCTTTGAAGATTTGTTAGATCGTGTAGATAGAGTCGTAGCAAGCTCAGGAACTGGTAAGTATCATTTAGTTCAGTTATTGACAGCATATAAGAAGAATAGATTCAGAGTTATTACTTTAGAATCTCCACAGGCACAGCTATCCGAAAAAGAATTAGAACTCATTAGAATCCTATATCGACAAAAAGCCTCCATTGAGAATCCTTTTCCTATGACACAGGAAACAATTGGCGCACTGATGAATCCTCAAATAAGTCAGCCCGCAGTATCAAAAGCGATTGATAAACTGCTACTCAAACGCGTAATTGTTGGGTATTCAATTGATATTGATTTCAGCCTAATTGATCTCCCTATCAAATTCTACGTTAGAATCAAAGTGGCGCCCGGCACTGTTAGTGACATTGCTATGAAACTGGTTGAGAATGATAATGTCTGGGATCTCTTTCGTACCAGTGAGAATTATCGGCTTCTTGCAATGGTACGAACGGATTCGATTGATAGTTTTAATCAATTTTTACGACAACTCTATGAGGATAGCAATGTATTGGATACACTATCCTATATCTCACTTGAAGAATGGTTTATACCTTTTCGTTGAGCATCTTCTATCATTATATTCGTGCTGTTTCCATCTGGTGGTCGCCGACCCAATGTCTGAACCATAGATTTCCCTTGGAATGTAACTTTACTAAAATCACTATCCAGAGAACAATCATCGAGATATGGGTTAAGGCACTGGCAATTATATAGGCGTTCCAAAAACTGAACATTGGCATGAAAAGGAGTACTAGCGGTCCAACTATTTCATATGGATCAATCCAAGGCCACAGAATTGGATTATACCAGTGCATTGGGAAATCTAAGATTAAGTGGGACATCACACCAATGAATGCGGAAGCAACTAGCCATGGTGTGATTCTACAAGCGCTATCGAGGTCCGTTCTATCAACTCCAAATATTGTAGAAATGATTGGCGCATAGAGAAAGCGAGTAACTAGTATTGTAAGCAGAGTACCCAGAGTAGCAGCACCTATCAAGCTATGTAGGAATAGATGATCTGGAAGAGTACTGAAGAATATCCACATGAAGGGAACTTCGATATCGGGTATAACCGACCCTACAACAAGTGCGGGTAATGTTAGTCTATTATCAGTTTTAGATATCAGAAATGCAAAGGGATAATGAAGTGGCGTAACTGGCATTGTGATTCAACGAAACTTCTATTGACTCTATTAGTCATTACGTTATCTAAATGCGAAGAATTGTACTCCCTATTTTATCACACATCATTTATTGAGAAATCAACCTATTACGATAGTCTTAAAGATACAGAACCATATCTCCCGCTTCAGGTGTGAAAATTGGGTCTCTACGAGTTTGATGGCAAGAAACCTAAGGTTGATCCTGAAGCATACATTTCTCCACGTTCATCACTTATTGGCGATATTGAGATTGGCCCGGATTCAAGTGTCTGGGAATTTGCTGTGCTTCGTGCTGATATGAATTACATCCGAGTTGGAAAAGGGACATCAATCCAAGATAATTGTACAGTGCATACAACAGTCATGCATCCAACAATCATTGGTGATTATGTCACTGCTGGTCATAACTGCGTGATACACGCTTGCGAGATTGGAGACCGTACCGTTATCGGAATGGGGTCCATAGTACTTGATGGTGCAAAAGTTGGAAATGACTGTGTCATCGGAGCTGGTTCTGTTGTCACAAACAATACAGTCATCCCTGATGGAAGTCTTGTCCTTGGAACTCCTGGTAAGGTTGTGAAGGAAGTACCAGAAGGTCTTCGTGAATCATTCATGGTAGGTGCAAGACTCTATGTTGAACTTGGAAAGACTCACAAAACATCGGAGTCTGGAATGAATCCATAATCCCAGCAACTATAATAATATGCAATAATTCTCATTGATTTAGGTACTCACAATGGACAGGCAACTAATCGTTCTCGGAATTCTGTTAGTATCTATGTTTTTACTGACTGGAACTGTTTCTGCTCAAGATGACCTTGTCGCTAACAGTCCAAGAACTGATGAATATCTCTCCTCTGGCTCGACCAACGATTATGTATCCGACTTAGAAGCTGGGCACTGGACAGTGGTTGCCTATTTAGATTCATGGTATGATCTTGAGGTCAAAATCACTGTTTCTTCGGACATTTTAGGTCTAAACATAATTGCTGTAAGTGGAAGTGGCACAGGTAATTATCCAGGTGTTGATTTC
>CAZMBV010000245.1:0-2802 GCA_964564335.1 uncultured archaeon | reverse complement strand
CGTTGCCACATCCAGTATACAGGTACCAATAATCCGAGAACAGCAATGAGGACTATCGTGAAACTGGTGATTCCTACCTGCACAAGTGATTGTAATCCAACTGTGGTGGCTAATAGTTTGCTTACTTGAGTGCCAACTCGGCTCAAGATGATCAGAAGTACGATAGTCACTGCTATTGTTGGTTTTTCACCAATCGACTCATGAATCTTGGAAATTGTCGTAGATAGACCGTAGATGAGTAGTCCTAGTTGAAGAGCCACATCTGCAAGTTCCCATTGAGGTTCGACTAGTGAAACCAAACGGTAGGTATGATAGATTCCATAGACAAAGATAACCAGAGTCAAGAGTGTTGTCTGAGCTGGAATACCCTCTTCATTCTTGAATAAAATAGTGAGAACTGGTAATATTGCGATGCCTAACGGAAATACAAGCATTACAATTTGCTGTTCAAATGGCAGAGTAGACAGTCCCAGAACAAAATACAAAGCTCCGAAAATCATGAAATCAACAACCCAGAAGAGTACGAAGAATAACCAGTGCAGCATCTTCTTTTCTCCGAGTTTTTCAGATACTGATTTTCCTAAATTCCAACCAAGCAATACTGCAAAGTAGGCAGTAATCAACGCATCACCAAAAGTGAGTGGAACACCTACAAATGGCCCGGCTAATGCAGTGATTGGACCAAGAATCATGAATATAATGATGAACATAAAGCAGAGACCTGCCTGATAGCCCAGACTCTTCCTTTCACCACTGAAGAATAGATCTTGGCCTCTTGGAACAAGCGACAGGATGACCAAAGCTATGACAAAATACTGAAACGATACAGTGACTGAAATAGCGAATCCTAAGATAGGATCGGTAATTGCGATTAACGAGTTCGGATCAACTGCAATCCACACTGAGATAATTGTAGTAGCAATCAATGAAAGAATGAAGCTGAAGTTATACCAGGAGTTAGTCAGAAGAATTTTGAGTCCATCAATGAAGCGCATATTTTTCCACCTATGGTTGTTTGAGAGCCCGATAATGGTGTCGGACCCCCATTAAACCATTTTTTGTTTGAACTCAACTCAGAAATCTGGTGGATTATTGTTGTACCAGCGAGGTATCTTCCCCATTGCAGGTTCATAACCTGAGAGGACATACCGTGAAAGTATCAATCGCTGAACCTCGCTAGTTCCTTCATAGATTTGGTACAGTTTTGCATCTCTGAATAGTTTCTCAACAGGATATTGATCAATATATCCATAACCACCGTGAATTTGAACGGCTTCACTAGCTACTTCCATTGCCACATCAGTAGCGAATGCTTTAGCTGCACTTGCAGGGATTGTAGAATCGCCAACAAAATCCGCAGTCCATGCAGCTTTGAGATACATAAGCCGAGCTGCTTCGATCTTCGTGTACATGTCAGCAAGTTTGAACTGAATTACCTCAAAGTTGAGGAGTTTTTCGCCAAATACCTCTCTTTTTCCAACGTAATCTCGAGCAAATTCCATTGCGGATCTAGCCAGACCAGTCGCAAAAGCAGCGATTGCCGGTCTAGTCATAGCAAATGTCTTCATTGCAATCTTGAAACCTTCTCCCTCAGCACCCAACATATTCTCAGCAGGGACTTTCACATCTCGTAATATCACGGAAGAAGTCGTTGATGCTTTATGTCCCATTTTCTCAACTGGGCGGCCGGTCTTCAGACCAGGCGTGTCTGCATCTACTACGAATGCACATAATGCCTTGTGTCGTTTACTTGGATCAAGACTAGCGAAAACTGTGAATGTGTCTGCATGAGGTGCGTTTGTTATCCAGAATTTTGAACCATTTAGGACATAGTTATCCCCCTCTTTCTTGACTCGGGTCTGAATTCCTGCAACATCCGAACCCATTCCTGGTTCAGAACATGCAAAACTGATGAACTTCAAGTCTTCAGTGAGTGGTCTGAGGTACTTCTCTTTCTGCTCATCCGTACCTGCAACAAGGATTGGTTCTGCTCCTAATGAATTGACATAGATACTGGTTGTCATTCCTGCGCAACCTGCAGCCATCTCTTCAACAACAATACACTGTTCGAGGCTACCAAGACCTAGGCCACCAAATTCCTTAGGGATTGCTAAATTCATCAGACCGGCTTCCCAGCACTTTTGCATAATTGGTCGCGGGAATTCACCAGTCTTATCGTAGTAGTGGGCATAGGGAAGCATATACTCCTGAGCAAATACCCGGGCACGGTTTCTCAACTCGGTCTGTTCTTTTGTCAAGGTGAAGTCAATCATAATAATCACTCTAGTTCAGACTAATGCCATCAGCATTTCAAAGGATGCTTAAGACGGTTACTACACAGCCGAGCTATGGTACGTTCTACGTCTGTGATGTGATTTGTCGCACTACTTCCGGAAGACTCCACTTGAGATCGAGTACTAATGCCCCATCAGCTGGTCCCGGACATCTGCGTACGCAGGTACGACAGGCTACACATAACCAAAGATCCACCTCCACTGATCCAAAACCAGGTGACTCTTTTTTCAGAAGTATGTTGTCCGTTGGTTTGGTGGTTGCAAGTGATTGTACTGTCCTATAGAACAGACTTCTATTCACAGGCAACTCAGCGAGTGCATCATCTGAGAATGCAAAAATTTCTGGTATACGAAGTACAGGAGTGAGCTTGATTGCATCTTCTGGACATTCAAGTTCGCATGATTTACAGCCTAAGCAACGTGAGTGGGTCCATTCGATTGTACCAAAGCCCAACAATGGAGCATAACCCATTTGGCTCTTGTATTCTTCAAGAACTGAAGGAACATC
>CAZMBV010000244.1:0-2839 GCA_964564335.1 uncultured archaeon | reverse complement strand
TTGGCAAGGCATGAAATCACAACTCCAATTCCTATTGCACATAAGAGTACTAGAAACTGGCAGAACATGATAAGTGGAATTGTATTTGCATTGACAGTGTAGAGGTCAATGAAACCCTGTTGTAGTGCAGGTGGAAAACCAGCTACTCTCAGGATAATCGATAAATTGTATGTCAATATTCCCACAGCAGTAAAGACCGAGTAAATTCCAGTTAGGGCTATGCCTGAGACTAATTTTGCTCCCAGTATCTTGATTCTACTCATGGGAACTACAAGGAGTGCTTCCAGAGTCTTTGCTTCTCTTTCTCCAGCGAATGATTTACTGATATATGGAGCTGGAGCAAGAACTGAAGTTAGCATGACCAAGAAAATTGCAAGTTGATGTCCATAGTTTGCTTCTGGAGCAATGGTGTACCATTTGATATCCACATTTCGGATTATGGTGACCTCATTGATGACCTCTTTCGAAAACGCATCAATTCGTGATGCCGCAGCCTGAGCACGGAAGCTAGCTGTATTCACGACAATCTCCATAGTACTAGTTGTCGTTGCATTAAGCTCCTCCGAAAAATTAGCAGGTATCCACACCCACACAGAAACCGTTTTGTCTATTATCATCTGTTGCGCATCTGCATATGTAATATTCACGAGCGGATCAATTAGTAGTTTGGGTGTTGTTCTATTTTGGACAATTTCTTCATACAGATGTCTTGCCCAGTAGCCATTATCTTCAACTGTGATATAGACCATCTCTGAATCTTCACTTGTCTGGTTGACGATAAAGGAGAGAAACACACCTTGGAACATCCATGCGAACATCGGACTAATGATGAATCCTAGTATCAACCATCGTGAGCGTGTGACTTCTCTAATCTCTTTGCGTATCATCCAGAGGGTCTTTGCATCAAGAGCAGGCATCTTCATAGTCGTGCATCTCCATAAACTCCTTCACCAGTAACAAGGCCAGTGAAGACCTCCTCAAGATTTGCAGCACGGAATTTCTCTTCGAGCTCGCTTGGCTTACCAATAGCAACGAGTCTTCCTTCGTTCAAGATACCAACTCGGTCACAGAGTTCCTTGACCTCAGTGAGATCATGCGTAGTAAGAATAACAGTGCGCTTCTGTTCGGAACTGAGAGTCTTCAACATGTTCCGTACAACCCGTGCCCCAAGTGTATCAATTGCAGTGGTTGGTTCATCCAGAAACAGGATCTCTGGTTCGATGATCAAAGCTCGAGCAACAAGCACCTTTCTCTTCATTCCACCACTGAACCCTTTTACTTGGTAGTCTTCTTTCTCCCTCAGTCCAACAATTTCTAGAAGATTATCCGCTCGTGCATTCAGTTCTTCCTCAGGAATACCATAGAGCCCTCCGTAATAGATGAGATTCTCTCGTGCAGTGAGTCTATCATAGATTCCTGCTTCTTGCGGGAGAAGCCCAACTCTTTGACGGATGTAATCAATGTCCTCTGTAACATCTTTCCCGAGAACGTAGGCTTTTCCTTCAGTCGGAGTGAGTAGACCAACAAGAACTCGAATGAGCGTTGTTTTCCCAGCCCCGTTGGTTCCCAGAAGTCCAAAGACTTCTCCACGTGTAATCTCAAGGTCTACACCATTCAGAGCAATGACCTCTCTCTTCTTACCCTTCTCGAATATCTTTGTCAGTCCTTCAGTCTTTATGACGATATCATCTGTGATCATCAGTACAACCGTCCTCTATGAGAAATTCTATTTCACATGTTCCACTTTTGGAAACGGTTCTTCACCTTTGAGGTCAACAAGGAACTCGTATGCTCTTGCTGTTTCTTCATCGCCACCTTCGATAAATAGGGTTATTGAACCCTCTGCTCCGTTCACACCACCTGCAGAAATAGGGACCGCTTCAACGCCAAAGAGGACCTCAAGTGCTTCAATCTCAGTGAATGCTATTCCCTCATGAAGCGCAATAGCTCCAACTGGTGTTCCAATTGAATAGTCCCAATCATCTTTTCCAAACTTACCACAGAACTCCTCGTAGGCTACAGGGATTGACTTCTCAAGACCAACTGCAACGATGAGTTTGATATTCCTGGCTGCTACTGAACCAAGAAATACTCCTACTGTGCCTCCTGTTTCGTGCGCTAGAAGAACGATGGGATTGTAATTTTCGTCCAGTGCATTTGCACTTTTGATAATCACATCGTCAGGTCCTAGTTTGTCAAGGATGTCAATGACCTTTGTATTCTCCACATATTCACCCTTGTGGAAGATAGCATCTGTGAATCGCTTTGTGCCGTCTGTTACTGCGAGACCCTTGGGAACAACAATACCTGCAATGTGGCGTGTCTTGTCGTACTCGCCGAGTATTTCTTCAACAATATATCCTGAGGTAGTCCCCATTGTGATACACAGATACCCATTCTTCAAGGCATTCTGTACAAGATCTGTAGCCAGAATACCACGTGCTATCAATCGCTTACTCTCAGCTGGAGTCAGTGTGGCTAGTAGCTTCTTCATGTTTGCTCGTTCCTATTTGTTATGTGCGTTTTCAGCCTCTTTGACAATACGTCGCGAGGTCTCTCTGATAGTATCATAATACTCTTCCAGTCGTAGCTGTTCCATGTCAAGAATGCTAGAAAGATCTACATCTTTTCTGACTGCATCCAATAGACTTGCGTCAGCTGCTTTTGCACTATTACTCAGTGCTCGTAGTTTTTCGTGTGCTTTTGGTCGTTCTAAGCCTGCTTTTATGAGCAAGGTCACAACGTATTCACTCAGGATTGAATCTTTAGAAAGGTTGAGGTTTCTGGTGACCGCCTTTTCATCGATCTCAAGTCCTTCAATCACTCGATTCATCTCTCT
>CAZMBV010000243.1:0-2846 GCA_964564335.1 uncultured archaeon | reverse complement strand
AAGTAGATATTGAGTTGACTACTATGGATATTGGAAGATGCCCACATTGCGAGAACATTCTCACAGAAGAAGATATTAGAGAAACACGGTTCAGAGGAACCCTGCATACACATCATGCATATATGTGTAAAAAGTGTGAGACCATCATTGGATTTAGTTCAGCACAACCATAGATGTGTTTGATAGTAAAGAATCTCTTTCAAGAATCAGGTGCTATTGTTGACTTGTTACTTCACACAAATGAAAATGATTTTTACACAAATTGGAATTGAGATTACTAAAGAGAATAGACGTGAAATAGATACGAAAATCAAAGCTTTAGTCGGTACTGAATCCAAGAACTGCCCTGAAACATGGAAAGCTATCAAGGCTCGACTTGCGGATAACGAGGAGAAATTCCTGGCTGATCTCGATAAAGCTCTTGCTTAGGTGAACCCAATTTCCTATTCAAGGCTAAGATAGAATAATACAGAACGTGCAATAGTGCTGAACATATCAGAGATATTGAAAAATGATGCTTTAAGTAAGGAGTAGTTCTCCGATTGAGCTGCGTAAGCTGCCACGCACAGCTCACCTTTTTTCCTACTATAATGCACAAGTAACAAATCATATACCGCAATTCTATTACTTGAGGTTGTTCTACTAAGGTGTGGTTCAAATGCGCGACTCCGTTGATAGTATTACCATAGTTAAAGCTGGTATTATATTTCGAGACCCTGCAATCTGGTATAAAGGAATCACAGATCAAGCAATTCGGAAAATGAATCTGACTCTTGGAATTACGAGTCAATCAACAGTAACTCTTGTGAAGACTGATGGTTTGAATATTTTAATCGACCCTGGATGGTTTGTCCCTGGTAAACCTGATCGTTTGCTAAGTGACCTGCATTACTTCGGACTAACCCCGAATGACATTGATGAGATATTCATTACTCACTGGCATCGCGACCATTGGAATGGTATTTCCCTATTTCCTGATGTCCGAATAACTTATGCAGGAATTAGCCCATCTTACGTAAAGAAGTATCTCAAAGAATTTGCTAACGGAAGAAAACTTGTTCGACTGAGTGAAGGTGAGGATTGGCATTCTGGAATGGAACTGATATCAACAACGGGTCATACCGGTCATGACCATTCAGTAAAGATGCAACTGAAAAACAAGATCTACATTGCGGTAGGAGATGCAATTGTTTCCAAGATGTACTATGAGACAAAGACCTTCTTTCCTAACCATAGATCAGAGAAATATAGAGAAGACTTAATCGCATCTTATGATAAAATTGTAAGGCAGGCTGACTTCATCATTCCCGGTCATGATGCTCCTTTCTTGAATTACAAAAAAGACCTGCTTTTCTGAAATCTTCAACAAGGCGTTTCTTTGTGATAGGCTCTTTTGTGGTCTCTACAATTTTTCCTTCAGTTTCCCAGTATTCTGTCACTCTAGTCACCTAATGGACAAATCAGGGGTAATGACAGATATTGAAAAATATGTTGACCCACGCGATGTGAAAAAGGTCGATTCACTCTGTATCTGTTTTCTTGAAGTCAAGTGAAAGAGAGTTTATGCAGTATCTGAGACCTGTAGGGTTTGGACCATCATCGAAGACATGTCCTAGATGTCCACCACACTTTTTACAAACGATTTCAATTCTTTTCATCCAGAGACTATTATCTTCTCTCCTCTCTATGGCATCTTCTGAAACCTGATCCCAGAAACTAGGCCATCCACTTCCTGATTCGTATTTAGTATCTGAAGAGAAGAGTTCATTCCCGCAAGCTGCACAGACATAGATTCCATTCTCTTTGTGGTTGACGTATTTACCTGTGAATGGTGGCTCGGTGCCACACTCTCGGAGAACTTTGTATTGCTCAGGTGAAAGGGTGAGTTTCCATTTATCTTCGTCTTTGCTCATCTGTAACACAATATTAACTATTGTTCACAAGATTGATAATCTCTTCGATAGAGCATAAATACATAGTCATTTTCTCGGTCGAAATACGACCAATAGTATTACTAGATAGACAACTGACCCTCCTGCAACAAATAGAGTCGTTGGTGCTAGAATCGGATTGAGAGCTTGGTGGGGGTAGAATATAGTAGTATTCGAATCCTCCGCAATATCGATGAATGTATTTTGTGCTGAAGCTGTCGAATAATTGAATGCACATACATCCGAACCTAGATTCAATAGCATAAAGTGAAGGTGCGGATAGTTATCACTAAACAAAAGGGTTGCCAATTCATCCCCTGGAATCACTCTCTGCCCAACATTAGCATCAATGTATGAACTCTGGAGTGAATTATTCGTTTCATCTCTAAAACCGGGCTCAAGAACTAAATGAACTTCCCATCCCCAATTGATTGCAATTGCGATATCAAAGAGAACATTTCCTCCGTAGGAGTTGAGATTCTCGCTATACGACGCAATAGTTCCTCTAACTGGTGAAACAATGGTCACATTATCCGAAATTACCAGATCAATTCCATTATGAAACACTCCTGGTTCTCCCCAATCCGGAGTATGATATGCTGAGAGTCGAACCACATTAGCCTCTTCTGAAATTGGAAAATCAAGAGCTGGTTCTTGAAAACCTATGGAAATTCCCAGTGTCAAAGAGTAACCTAGCACTATTACAATCACTAATAGTGGGGCTACTAGCAATGCCTTCTGTTTCTTATTCAAACTACATCTCGCTCATTGCACTCAAGAGGTTGAATTAAGCATTGTGTGTTGTTTGTGTATTTCTTTGATGACTGGACTAAATCAAAAACCTCTTTACAGACAGAAACGAATGAATAGATTATGGCATTAGAAAAATATCCTGCTGGAGTCAGGGGAATCGAT
>CAZMBV010000242.1:0-2856 GCA_964564335.1 uncultured archaeon | reverse complement strand
CCAAGTTTAGCAAGGATTTCAGGAATATGTCGTCTAATCCAATCACTTGTTCCAAGTTTTAGATATTTTTTAGCTATATCAATGACTTCTTCCTTCTCGGTAGCTGCAAGACCTCGGAGACATCCAATCTCTATAATATCGTGCCAGCTAGTGGGGCATTTTTTCAAGAAGTCGGATAAAGAATCAAAAGCTTTGTCATGTTGGGTATTACCTAAAGCACTTGCAGCAGCTGCAACAACAAAGTCACTCTCTGTATCCTCAATTAATTTGTTTAGTGCCTCAAATGCCCTATCACTCTTGTAGAACTGACCGAGGGCGCTAGCAACTGCAGTTCTAGCTTTTGTACTCTTTATCGAGATTGCTTTCAAGAGCTTATCAAGTGCTGCTTGAGATTTCAACGAACCGAGCACCTTTGCTATCTGAACCTGTGTCCCCCAGAACTCATCCTCTAGTAGAGTGTTCCCTAAGGCTTCAACAGCCTTGGGTGTTGCTTTCTTACCAAGTGCCTGCGCAGCCTTAATCTTCTGGATTGTATTGGTACCATTCAATAATTGTTCAATCCACATTGGTTCTGGTTTCTCAATTTTCCAATCCATGAGTGTAGCGTAATCAGGATCAATAATCACTTGTTTGGGTTTGCCTTTGACTGGATAGTAGAATCCATGAACTCGCTCAGTCACCTGAACTGTATACCTGATTCTCTCTTCATTTTCACTAACAAACTCAACAGTTAGAGGGAATTTGAACACCTCTGGCGTCATTCCATCATCGCTCTTCTGAGTTTGTTCGATTCTTACCTGCACATGACCTAGGTCATCATCATGTGTAATTTTGATTTTACACTCTGGATATCCTGCTTGATAGAGCCATTGATGGAAAAACCATCCATAATCCTCTCCAGTCATTTCAGTAAATAGCCCCTCAAGATCATGCGTGTATGCTGATTTGTATGAGAACCTAGTTAACCATTCGCCAAGTATCTCCCACCAACGATCTTCACCGACGAGATGTTTGAGCATATAGTATCTCCATGCCGCACCTGGATACAAGTGTGCATCAAAGACATCTGAACCACGTTCCCATTCGTTCTTCACGATAGGTCTACGGTATCTATTCTTATCCTCATTGAAGTAGGATTGTTGTTTCCCATATTGGTCGTAGAGATACTCCTCGTCTCCTTTATCATGGCGATTCCACTCATTCTGCATTTGTGTAGCCCATCCCTCATTAAGCCAACCATGAGACCATGTGCGACATGTGACCAAGTCTCCACCCCACATATGAGCTAACTCATGAGATACTAATCCATCAGATTCGAAATCTTTGTGGGTCTTCTCATCATGGAGAGTTGCATCAGTCTGTGTGGTTGCGCTTGCATTTTCCATTCCACCAATCATGAAGTCTGCAGCAGTAACCTGTGCATATTTTGCCCAGGGATATTTCACACCTAACTTTGATTCGAAGAATTTGATCATGTCAGGAGTCTTACCAAAGGAGCGATAGACAGTTTCTTTATCCCATCTTTTGTGAACATAATAGCTGACTTCGAGACCATCCAGATCTTCTTTGTACTCTACATATTCAGAAGCAGCCACGGTAATCAGATATGCAGGGATTGGCAAATCCTGTACCCAGTGAAACGTTTCTGTTCCATCATCATTCTCTTTTCGTTCTTTCAAGTAGCCATTACTCATCGCATAGAATCCCTTGGGAACAGTTACAATGGTTTCTGTTGGGAATTTATGACTTGGATTATCATAGATTGGTACAGTATAGCGAGCATAGTCATCTTGCATCTGTGTCCAGACACTAGTCTCTATATCTGGAAACTCAGGACATGGGCTAGTGAAGAATAGACCTGAACGAGGATGATCCACAATATATGTGAATGTCAGTTCATCACTTTCCCCTTGTCTCAATAAAGAATGTAGATTCACGACCATTGCCTGTTCATCAGGCATCATCTCAAAGACCAGTTTGTTTCCTTTTGTATCCGTGATGCTCTCAATTTTCAATTCCATTGCATGCAGAAAGATCCTCTTGAGTTCTGGAACAATACTCTCAATCTTCAGTTTGGAAGTTGCATCTACATGCTCGTTCTTTAAATCCATCTTCCAATCTATAATCAGTTTCTGAATGTTGTAATGACGTGGTGGTGCCCATTGAGCTTTTGCTGTTGGAAATGTAAAATCAGCTCTATCTGCAGCAAGGTAACTCTCGGCCTCACGGATCCCATCTCGTATTAGAATCTCTAGATATTCTTGAAAGTCAGTCATCTCTATCTACTCCAATAACAATAATCCCAATAGTTACCCAATTCAGCGGCGATATGAAGTTTCGCTCCTGTGCATCTATCGATACGGCTTGACAAATACACCAAATTGCTTCAATAAACGAGACTTTTACTCATGATTCAGCTTCATGAGACTTTTCATCAAATGTGCATTTGTACATAAAGGGGTACCCTTGGAAAGCTTTTTATGAGAACTAATCGCGGGGGAGTTTGCTTTCGCATCATACGGTGTCAGGTCGGATGCTATCGGCGAGTGCCAAGCTATGATGACCCGCGATTTCCAGATGCGATGATAAAATGCGGCCGTGAGATAGACTGATGCAAGCGCATCAGAATGCCCTCGTGGCTAAGAAAGGCTCAACAAAATGTGCAGGTGCAAATATGGGTAAGCCATCTCTGCTAACCCCGTTACGCCTGTACTTCATCAAGCAATTATAGTTCAAAGTGTGTTAAAAGATTGTACATGGTGACTGATATACTACTCCAGTCATACCTTGCAAAACATGTACGATGTGGACCAACTCTAGTTGATCCTGCTAGAGGGCACTGCTATCGGCTTGGGG
>CAZMBV010000241.1:0-2863 GCA_964564335.1 uncultured archaeon | reverse complement strand
TAGAAGAGGTCCTTAGTTCAAGTGGAAAACGTGAACTGAAACCCAAACGCAAAAAGAATGAACCAAGGTCAGCAACAACTGACGAGGAACTTGCAGATCTACTTGATTCTGTAAGTGCAAGAATACTAGTTGCAGGTGTAGGAGGCGCAGGTAATAATGCAATTACTCGTCTTATGGAAGTAGGAGTAGAAGGAGCAGAAACCCTTGCACTCAATACTGATGCACAGGACTTATACTTTTGTAATTCCCATCACAAACTGCTTCTGGGAAGGGAAACATGTGGTGGACTGGGTGCCGGAAACAATCCTGACGTTGGCGAAGCAGCAGCAATAGAGTCCTACGATCTCATCAAAGATGTGGTCAGAGGAGACCTTGTATTCATTACTGGAGGTATGGGCGGTGGAACGGGGACGGGTGCCGCTGCACATGTAGCAAAGGCAGCTAAAGAAAACGGTGCTCTAACCGTTGCAATTGTATGTCTACCATTTGATGTTGAAGGTGCAACTAGGAAGAAGAATGCCACTCGCGGTCTTAATGCGCTGATGGAACATGTTGATACATTAATTGCAATACCAAATGAGAAATTATTAGAAATAGCTCCAGACCTTTCAATGCCTGAGGCATTCATGGTTGCAGATGAGGTGCTTGTTCGAGCTGTAAAGGGTATTGCTGAACTGATTTCCAAGCCAGGTCTAGTGAATCTGGACTTCGCTGATGTGAGAACTACCATGAAGAATGGCGGTGTATCAATCATCGCCTTAGGTGAAGGGGTTGGGGAGAACAGAGCTGAAGAAGCTGTTATCAATGCACTACGCAATCCGCTCATTGATGTATCCATCGAAAATGCTCGAAATATACTCGTAAATGTTAGTGGTAGTGCAGACTTGCAGCTTATGGAAGCAAAACGTGCAGTAGAACTTGTGACTGAGCAAGTCCACCCGGGTGCAGAAGTAATCTATGGCGCATTAATTGTGCCAGAACTAGAAGATAGACTAAGGGTCACTATTATCGCATCAGGAGTGAGTTCTCCCTACGTTTTTGACAAAGCAGAACCATTTACACCGCTAGTAGATGATTTGAAGACGGATTTAGGAGTTCCACGTCTCTCTTAATAAAGTAGACACTCAGCAAACATTAAAAGAGAATCAATCTAGACTGCTGACGAGCCCCCTGACTGTTTACGCAGTCTATTCAGGGATGTGATTACAAAATGGGTGTTGGTTCATTCATCAACGATAGCAGAAGAATTCTGAAATTGGCTACTAAACCCTCCAGAGAAGAACTATGGACAAGCACAAAGATTAGCTTGCTTGCTATGGTGGTTGTTGGAGCACTCAGTTTCATTATTCAGGTTATTATGACCTTACTGACATCTAATTGGGGCACAAACGCCACATAGGTGGATTATTCGGATTGGAAATTGTGCTATCCGAATCTTCATATCAAACATGTGTATTCCCCAATGTGAATTTGTGGTTCAGACAATCATAATCATTAGGAAGTGTAAGAAAAAGTGGAGCCTAGTACAAGCATCTACGCAATCAGAACGACCATTGGTCAGGAACGTAGCGTCACGGACTTGGTCACGACAGCTGTGATAGGTGAAAGTGATGTTTGGGAATGCCCGTTCTGTAAAGAAGATTTCTCCTCAGAGAAAGCAACCAAACAACACATCAAGAGCTGCAAAAAGAAGGGTAAGAAGAAGGGAGACCCAAAGCTCATCTCCACAAATCAATTGAAAGGACGAGTGAAAGCTATACTCGTACCTGAAACCCTGAGAGGTTATGTTTTCATTGAAACAACTGAGTTTCGCGATGTAGAGATTGCTATTTCTGGTGTGCCACACGTTCGAGGTCGTGTAGGCGGAAAGGTCAGCATGAGTGAAATTGATAGATTCTTAGCACCACCTCCTGCAGCTGAGGGAATCTCAGAAGGAGATGTTGTAGAGATCATTTCAGGACCATTCAAGGGAGAACGAGCAAAAGTTGTACGTGTGGATGCAGGTAAAGAAGAACTCATCCTCGAGCTTCTCGATAGTCCGTATACTATTCCAGTAAGAGTTCATGCCGACTTCGCAAAGATTGTTGAGCGAGCTGAACGTGTCGAGGTAGTAAAAGAAGCTGGCAAAGAAGAAGACTCAGAACCAAAAAGTGATGAGTTTGATGATGAGGACTCCTTCTGGGCACATAGTCCAGATGATGAGTGACATCTTCGAACAATGACTGTGTCGCAATCCTTAAAACAGGAACAACTCCGAACCAGTTTATCCTCTTAATCTGGCATAGATGCTAGACGTCATGTCTGGGGTGAACAAAAGTGACAATGAATGCAGTAGACCTAGCTGGATATAATATGACTTCTGTCCCGCAGGTCGACATCATCGGAAACGTTGCGTACGTACCGTATGCACTGCATCTGGAGTCGTGAAAAAATTGAGCGAAAAACCAATAGTAGTAGAAGCTTTAGTTGAAGGTGGTAAAGCTAGCGGAGGACCTCCAATTGGACCCGCGTTAGGACCGACAGGAGTCAACATTTTCCAAGTCGTTACTAAAATCAATGAGATTACTCAACCCTTTGCAGGATTGAAAGTACCTGTAACAATCACCGTGAATCCAAACGATAAGAGCTTCGAAATAGAAGTAGGTACACCCCCAACAAGTGCATTGATACTGAAAGAGGTTGGTGTTCCAAAAGGTTCTGGAGAACCGAACACTACTTTTGTTGGAAACCTAACAGTGGACCAACTGAAGAGCATCGCAAAAGGAAAAGAGAGTGCCCTTTCTGCCCAGTCAATGAAAGCAGCAGTCATGATCGTATCAGGTAGCTGTGGACAAATGGGAGTTAAAATTGAAGGAAAGACAGC
>CAZMBV010000240.1:0-2888 GCA_964564335.1 uncultured archaeon | reverse complement strand
TGTTTCCATGGAGAGTCCTCGTAGGTAAGCGCCTTTACTGGATATAACAAAAGGATTGTGCTGTCGAACAAAGCGACTGCTTGAAAGGTATTCCTTTTCTGCTCCGTCTGTGAGATTAGATCGGTCGAGAGAGAATGGATACTAAGAAGTGGCTATACAAAATCAATAAAGAACCGAAATGGATCATAACTTGGTTTCTAACGACTGGAATCCTATGTGCCTTGACCTGTTTGGCTCTATCCAGAACAGGTTATCTTCCTTGGGATGATGTGACTGCCTTACTTCTTGGATTCTTTGTGCCAGTGGTGACTTACACCATCAAAGAGATGATGGGATTATACAAATACCCACGAAGATATTCACTGTATGCAACAAGCGAAAGGTATCTTGAACTATCACTTGAGTATATGAAGGGTGAACGATGGGAGAATGCACTCTCTATTCTTGAGCTCATTTTGAGGGAGATACCTGATCATAAGCGAGCCTTATTCAATGCTGCAATTTGTAGAGAGAAGCTGGGAGATAATGAAGGAGCTCATGCTGATATTACAGCATATTTGATGGGTGCCCCCCATGATCTAGATGCAATAGCGTTACAAAAGAGAGTGAGTACTCTCTCGTGAATGTGGGCATTTAGAGCAGTAGTGCAGAGTCTCAGCGTAACTTAGTAAAGGCATAATATGGGGTCATATTTGAGTATCCCAGTTTTAATGCTAGGGCTTTTGACGCATCGTTTGCTGCATCCCAAATCGGGACAAGATTCTCCATGAGCGCATGCTCAATTAGTGCCGCAGATGCAACAGTTGCAAGTCCCTTTCGTCGATAATCAGGACTGTCAATAGTATCTACTTCAATTTCGAACTCTCGTTCAAAGGGCATCGCAGTCATAGCCGTAGAGACTACAACTCCATCATGTTTTATACAATAACCAAATCCTCGTTCGATAAAAGATTCAGGAGACCCAAAAAAGAAGGGTATCGCAGGTGCTATTGAACGAGGAGCAGTCCTAGCTGTATCAAGATTGATTTGTTCAAGAACAAATTCTGGTGATAGATTCTCTTTCAGTGCTCGCAAATGTTCAATATTCAGTGTTTCATGCGAGAATCCAAATCTTGGGATTCGTTTTACATTATCGCCCAATATTTCAGTTAATTTAGTTACCCAAACTAAGTTTGGTACAATCAATTGAGGACCCGTAGGCAAAGCATCGAATAACTCGAATACTTGGGTAGATTCGGGATCTCCGCCGAGGAATACAAACCCAATCTGAAGAAATGATGCTTCAGGGTTATTGGTATCAGTCACAAAGACTTTTCCTTTCTTTTCGTGAAAAGCATAATGGATGACTGTCCTCAGCCATTTGTGTTCGTGGAATAAATCTTCAATATCATTTATTTCGGTAAGTGAATATTCTGTGACCATCTTGACATTCCTTATTTCTCGCCAATCGATTGAGCCTAAGGATGGATCTTCAAAATTACCCGTCCTAGACTTCGAAAAAAATCTCAATCTAAGGTGTACAAAAAAGTAAGCGATGCGGCCAGCAGGATTTAAATTGGTTTTTTGAGATTCGAAAATGAATCACTGTTTTAGTTTTTCTTTCGAATCATCACTACGCCAATAACAACTACAGTAATGATGACACCAGTCCCTGCTAGAAGGAAGATTAAATCAATTGGTGGAGGCGTTGCCTGTCCACTAGGAATTACGATATTGTCTTGTGTAGCTGGTATTATCCAGTCAAGTAAGGCTTGCCGAAATTGAGTCCTCACAAAATCTCCAGAATTATCATAACCAGTCATAATAACGACAAGATTGTATTCTGGTAGAACTGAAATTACACGAGCTGTAAACCCTACTGCATTATAGGCACCCACATTAGTGTAATTCCACCAACCCATTCCATATCTCTTGATACTATTTACAGTAAATTGACCTTGCCCAGACAGATGTACCCAATCAGCAGGTATGATTTGGTCGATATCCCACGTACCATTATTGAGGTATAAATATCCAAACTTGGCCATATCATGAGGCGTAAGGGAAAGTCCCCTTCCTCCGTCATTTATTCCTTGGTTATCAACATTCCATTCGTAATCCGTAATCCCGAGTGGCTCAAAAAGATAGGTTTCTGCGAAAGCTGCAGTTGTCATTCCTGTTACATTCTGAAGAATAGCAGATAGAATATGAGGCGCTCCAGAGCAGTACTCAACAATGGTTCCGGGGTCATGGATCATTGGTTTGTCAAGGAGAAATTGGATCCAATCGCTACTCAAAGTAAGAGGATCGTAATCAGCATTCTCTTCGTAATCCAGACCATGCGTCATTGTCAACAGGTTTTCGATGGTCATTGCGTTCTTTCGTGGGTCAGGATTAGCAAAAATCTTGTCGGGAAAGAAGCTTAGAACAGTCTGGCTGACATTGTCAATATATCCTTGATCAATTGCCACACCAATTAGGGCGGACATCACACTAGCTGTACATGAATAAATGGGTTCAGTAATATTGTAGCCTCTATAAGAAACAAAGTAATTCTCATGTACGATGTATCCATTTCTAATGACAATCATACTATACGGATGCAATGAACTACTATTAACGAAAGCTTCCATTTCTACAAGCTTCGTGGAATTCATTCCTTGATCTTCTGGGTTTGATGATCTCCATCCGTCCGTAGGCCAATAGTCAACTTGTGTTAAGGTGGCATTATCGATACCTTGCACCGGAGATAAAATCAGAGGGATAGCGAGAATAAGAAAGGTGAGAAATGTATAGAGGAAATTCCTTCCAGAGATGGATTTCATAATCCAATAGATTAGTTTGAACCGCTTCTAAAGAAACCGATTAAAGCAGCCTCGTAGAAGTGGGACTAGAACTTGGTGCGGCCA
>CAZMBV010000239.1:0-2908 GCA_964564335.1 uncultured archaeon | reverse complement strand
GTGGCAGCTAGAATCAGAATATTGGGTCGTTCTTCACCAAATGAGTAGAATCCTAGAGTTGTCCCAGTCTTTGGGTCGATATCTACAGCATTAACAATAGCTTTCACCATAACTGCACCTTCTTTCAACTAATGAATAGACTGTATCTATCAAAAATAAGAAGCAGTGTAAGACCTTAGATTCATATTCATAGCCATTCTGGTTTGCAGTTGAAGAAGAAGACATCTGTCTTAAACTCACGTTCCGCAAAGTAGTCATGTCTGCTCAAGGCGAATTTGCTCTGAAATGGAATGTGAAGGTTTTCGAAGATATCAGTATGACCGCACATCTTTGGATTTCCAATCCACGCAGTAGGTATGCCTAATTTCACAATTTCTATTCCGGTCATAGAAAGATAGGGTTCCCAACACATGATTACAAAGGATGGTGAATATTTTGCGATTGCATCCAGTGCGTCAATTGTTTCCACCCATTTTGGATAGCCAATATTGTAACGTCCATCCTTGCTATCAGTCGCAATGCATCGTCGTTTAATCATAGGTTCTAGAAATTCTGTTAGACGCCCATCGCCACACATTACTTCAAGAACAGGCGGATTCTTTCTTCTCCTACCCAGTGCAGTGTTAAGCACTTTAGCCAATTCCTCGACGAATTCCTTACTGAAGATTTGAAAGAACCATCTACCTGCGATGTTCGACCCATTGCAATATGATTTCACATCACCCGTTCTTTCAAGGTGTCTGAAGAATTCCAGTACCTTCTCATAGGTCAGAAGTGAGCTGTGAATGTCCATATATTCATTATTGGATGGGTGTGTCATTGCACTATCATCTTCAGAGAGTTCATAATGACGAGTGCCTCTTGACTTCAAAAATCCTTTCTAATCTAAGATATTTCAGCACCAAGACACGTAGTGAGGTCAATCACAATTAACCATAGCTCTAATAAGCAAAATACTTCATCTTAAGCGGAGAGAGTGAGCCAGGATGGATTGCGTTCTTACAAACTGACACGTGCTCCTTTTGCGAGTCCTTTATAGAGGACACCATCTTGGATTCGATTAGTCCTTCAGTATCTAGAGAGGTTATTGGAAATGAGTGAATTTGCAAAGATTGAGAAGAAATGGCAACGACGTTGGGCTAAGGACAAAATCTTCGAAGCAGATCCGGATCCAAAGCGAAAGAAGTTCTTCTTGACTGTTCCATACCCATACGTGAATGGTGCATTACATATTGGTCATGGGAGAACCTACACTGTTGGTGATTTGATTGCGCGATACAAGCGTATGCAAGGATACAACGTATTGTTCCCGATGGCTTCACATATGACAGGAACACCAGTACAGGGAATGGTTGATAGAGTCCTGTCCGGAGATACCGAAGCCATTGAGATGTATAAACGCGACCTACGTCTATACTTTGATACTGAAGAGAAGGTCGATGCGCAACTAGCAAAATTCAAGGATGCAATGGCCACCGCATCTTTCTTTGCTAAGGTCATCTCACAAGACTTCAGTGCGCTGGGATACAGTATTGATTGGAGAAGGAAGTTTACTACAGGAGATAAGACCTACAACAAGTTCGTCGAATGGCAGTTTCAAAAGTTCATGGAGAAAGGTTATGTCAAGCAGGGGAATTATCCACTGTTGTATTGTCCTCAAGATGGAAATCCCGTAGGAGAAGACGACATACTGGAGGGAGGCTCGGCAAAGATCAAGGAGTTCACTGCAATTAAGTGGCCGTTTGAGGATGGATTCTTGGTAGCCGCTACACTACGTCCTGAGACTATCTTTGGCGTTACTAATATGTGGATCAACCCCAAAGCTAAGTATGTCTGGGCTAAAGTTGATGGAGAGAAGTGGTTAGTATCAAAAGCAGCAACAAAGAAGTTGAAGTTGCAGGCAAAAGAAGTTGAAATCATCGAAACATTTCCTGGTTCAAGGATTATTGGAAAATCCTTCAAATCAATTCATGATGACCACGAAGTCCCGATCTTACCAGCAGAGTTTGTTGACCCGAATAATGCAACAGGAGTTGTATATTCAGTTCCAGGTCATGCTCCCTTTGATTACATTGCACTGAGAGACTTGAAGGAGAATCCATCTCAATTGGCGCAATACGGGATTACACCTGAAGATGTCGATAGCATTGAGATTATTGGTATGATCGACATGAAAGGGTATAGTGAGTATCCAGCAAAAGATGCAGTTGAAAAAAGAGATATCAGAAACCAATCGGAAAGTGAAAAATTAGAAGAAGCAACTCAAGAGATTTACAAAGCAGAGTTCTATGATGGCGTCATGAAAGATAACTGCGCGCAGTTCTCAGGACGTACCATTAAGGATGTCAAGGAAGATGTGGTTTCATGGATGAAGACCATAAACCGTGTCGATGTCTTCTATGAACCAGATCAACGACCGGTCATCTGTAGATGTGGTGCAAACGTTGAAGTTGGAGTATTCGCAGGGCAATGGTTTCTGGACTATACAAGTCCAGGATGGAAGGAGAAATCACGTAAAGCCTTAGATAATATGGGTATAATTCCAGATATGTTCAGAAATCTATTCGAAGCTACCTTTGACTGGCTAGCCCAGAGACCGTGTGCACGACGGAGAGGTATTGGTACGCGATTGCCATTTGATCCAGACTGGATCATAGAGTCGCTTTCTGATTCTACAATTTACATGGCATACTATACAATAGCACATCACATCACAAAGAATAAGCTGAAACCTATTCAGCTGACATATGATTTCTTTGACTACATATTCTTAGGGAAGGGAACACCTAGCAAAATTGGTAACTCAACGGGGATTAACATCGAGTTATTGAAAACTATGCGGAACGAGTTCGCGTATTGGTATCCTAATGATCAGCGACATACAGCTCCTTCACATATCTCAAATCAT
>CAZMBV010000238.1:0-2935 GCA_964564335.1 uncultured archaeon | reverse complement strand
TTGTTTGAATTTTCCATTGAGTGTACTGCGATTCCATTTCGTAAGTGCAAGTCCAAAAGAAGTAATAACATCTGCACTTGTAGACTTGACATGTTCTTTTCTCCATTCATCTACAATTGGAGAAATAAAAGTTTCAGCAAGTTTTATTCTTTCAGCAATAATCGATAATGCTTTCTCAACTTCAAGGTTTTTAATGTCCACAACGTCTTCAAGATTTGCAAGGCTTCTTACTCGAATCTCCATTTGTCTTGCGAATCTGCCGTGAATATGAGATATCCAACGTCCCTCAACAAGTGCAAACTCCATTACATTTCCCGGGAGATTAGGAACATCTTCGTGGACTGATGCTCTTCTAGCTAGCTCTGCAGCGAACAGATCTACTGCCATACGAAGAGTCATGATTCCATCCATATTGATTAGATACGCAATCATAGCTACTTCTAAAGGACAGGAAAACTTCTCAGAAACCTTTCTTGCATCCAAATCAGGAACACGCTTTACACGCTCCCGCAAGTTAACATAGGTTTCTGCAAATTCCTGAATTAACTTCTGACGACTTTCAACTGCTAACTTTTGGATGTCAGTTTCTGGTAACACTTCGATAAGTCCTCTTGCAAGTATAAAATATGCTGTCCACTAGAGAGTAGCAATACTTGATTATCGAGATACTAAATAACAATTGTTCGTACTTAGTTTCTCTGTAAATGAAAGGACCTGCTGAATAATCACATGCCAAACGATAGGAGGAGTAAGTGGATTCCAAATCCAAGAAGAACAGCTCCGAGAATTCCGGAGAAAGCAACTTTCAATTTTGAAAGATGGCGACCATGTTCGATATGTACTACTAACCAGCCAAAGGCAAATATTCCGAAGAATATAAAAATCGCTGAAAATAGGAAAAAGTTGCTTTCAAAGCTCTGGAGCATTTATTTCGCCTCAACGTTACTATAGGGGTCGGGAAACTTGGACTGCTTTTAAGCCTAGCGCCAGTAACAGAGTCGTACAATAGAAGTAACTGTTATTTTTCGTTACCCAGATTAATTAATTCGCTATGAAATCGTATTCCTCAGTGTAATCTACACCATCTATTGTGATTTCACGAATTAGTCTGCATTTCTTTCTTGCAAGTCGTCGTTTTTCATCAAAGGACAGATTTGGATCATCTGGAGGTTTAATACCAAGAATTTCGAAATTATTTCGTATCCAAATGTCTTTGGTTTTCGGTCCTACCTTGTCCTTATGGTCAGGGAGATATGAATCAAGAATGTATTCCAACGTTTCAGGAGTGTATCCTATTGCACCTTTTGCAAATACAGGGTCCTTAACTGCAGCCTCCTCTTCCTCCTCTTTTGGTCCACCTTTAGGGAAGGATGTCTTTGTTGTTACTTTCCAAGGTTTGGTGCCATCTCTGGGGTTAAGAGATAAGAGATAGAATGTTGTTGGATCATCATTATCGAAGAGTGCTTTGATATCAGCGAGTGGAGCAGATTCATCTACCTTGGCTTTGAAGACGGGAATACCTTTACCCCCTGATTTCTTCCAAGACAGTGGCATCGCCAATCTGTCATAGTCAGCAGTGTTGTCTGTGTATGTAATAATCATACCTTTGACTTTGTGTTGTCCGTCAGGAGCTCCCAGCAGATATCCTTTGAGAAATGATTTCTCAAGATCAAGATCGGTTTTGAGTTTGATACTCGTTTTGCTTAGTTTAATATGTACTCGTGGACCAGGATGTGATCCAAGTCCATATTTCACTAGTTTTGCTTTAACAAACTCATCAGGAGTTCCATTGATTATTTTGGAGACCCAGCTCACCCTTGTAACCTCGAAGAGCATCCTATGATTCTGTGATTTAAACCCTTCGTGAAATGGAAGTACATACAAATTCTCAGATAACAACCAAACCAAGAAGTCCCCACAGCCAAACTACAATAATAGTGAGAACTATAATGGCAATAAAATCCACAACCAATCCGGTTGTAACCATCTCACGCATCTCCACTTTCCCAGTGCTATATGCTATGGTGGATGGAGGAGTTCCAGTTGGTAGCGCAAAATCCATCGATACAGCAATTGCAATTACCATAGTAATTAGCAAAGGATCAATGCCTAAACCTGTTGCAAGAGGAATCGCTACGGGAATGAGAATCACCGCAGCACCAGTATTAGATGCAACCATTGTAACAAGAACAGCAACGATACCAATTATCACTACAACAAGAACTGAGGGGAAAATTCCAAGTACACCCATCTGCTGAGCAATGAAAGCTGAGAGACCTGTATCTATCATTGCGCCACCAAGAGCAATTCCACTGCCAAGAATTAGAAGAGAAGACCAGCTGATATGAGATGATACATCCTTTTCATCGAGGAGTCTGAGTATCATTAAGGAGACCCCACCAATCAGAGCTACTACTGAACTCGATATCCCGTGTCCTGACCACCCAATCACGTTTGCGATAAAGTCAGGTAATTTTTCTGTAAACCAGAGAATAACGACACTCGCAAAGATTAACACAACCATCTTTTGCTCAACCGGCATAGGTCCAAGCCGGAGATACTCTTTGTGGGATAACTCCTTGAGATCATCCATCTCATCAATAGATTTTGGAATCTTGAACCTGAAAATAAGCCATTGCCAAGTTAAGGGGAGCATAATCAATACTACTGGTAATCCAAAGGGAATCCAATTCATGAATGTGAATTCAGTCCCAATGAATGAGTTGATGTAGCTTGCCGCAAGTGGATTAGGGGGCGAACCAACGAGGCTAGCAACTCCACCAAGTGTTGCAGCATATGCCACACCCAATACCAAAGCTTTTCCATACTTCCCACGGATTTCAGTATCTCGAATTCTACTGATGACCGCAAGTGCAATTGGAATCATAATTGCAGCTGAAGCAGTATTACTAATCCACATTGAAAGAAATGCAGT
>CAZMBV010000237.1:0-2954 GCA_964564335.1 uncultured archaeon | reverse complement strand
TATATTCTCAACACGATCTTCGCTTGCAGGTTCAACTGGGATGGTCTGCACGGTGGAGGACATGGTGAAGTGGGATCGGTTCCTTTCTGAAGGGGGATTAGGTATAGGTAAGTGGAATCTATCAGAAGTAATTCGCGAACCGGGGAACCTCTCAGATGGGTCCCCTCTTGAATACAGCTATGGCCTCCAGGTAAGCGAATACAAGGATCGAAAGACAATCTATCATGGTGGTTCTCTCTTTGGTTCTGATACTTTCTATTTGAAATTCATTGATGATGACTTAAGTGTAATAATTTTCAGCAATCTTGAAATGTTTGGATGCAATAATTTAGCTTATGCGATAGCTGATGTCATATTCAATCCTCCTTCTGATGATGAACAACAAACACAAACCGTAGAAGAACCCAAATCCGCCTTTGAAGAAATTGAATTCGTAACATGTGACACAGATGGTATCGTAGGTATATATCGAAGTAGGAAGTCAAGGAGTGCGCTCATAATCGAAAGCGAAGATGAAGGGATTACTCTCAATTTGCTTGGTTTTCCTGGGGAACCTCACAAATATTCTGCTATTGCTGAGAACGATTTTATCCTATCTGAGCGCGGAAAGAGTACATTACTCCCCCCAAAGCGATTGAAATTTGTAGATGAAGAGGGTTCTATCCGAGTAGATATTTATTATGGCGAGGAGGTAACAACAGTCTATGATTTCCTTCGTCCTATTCAGGATGATTCCATTGTACCCTCTGACGTACCCGGGGTCTATTACAGTCATGAGCTAGATACATTCTACAGAGTTACTCTAAACAAACACAAGCTTCTCCTGAGAAATGACATTTCTGAACTCTCTTGCTTGCAGATCACAAAGAATGAATTCACCTATGGCGAAGCGGTGTTTGAAGTACAAAGGAATGAAACTGGCGAGGTTACAGGTTTGATTTTCTATAGTGGTCCCTCGGATACGAAGGGTCTTGAAATCTCGAAAATAAAATGCGATATCTCATGATAAAGAAAAAGAGAGGTATCAGCTACCTCTAGATGCTTGCAATTCATCTTGCATGACTCGACATCTATCAAGCCATAGAACCTGATACTCCTCGGGATCTAGGATTCTATCCTTGAGATCAGCGATGGTGTCTATATTTTCCGCTCTGCACCATTGAACACAGATACGATAAGCATCCCAATCCATCTCTAAATCTTCCCATTCACATTCAACTTCTTTGTATCCGTGAAGGTACCATGCAAGAAGTCGAGTATGGCCATCTGTAGAAACGAGATTGCCATCAAGTTCTTTGATAGGGATTGGTTCCAATTCTTTTTCATTACCTGATTCAAATACTTTCATTACTGCAGCAAGTTTTGCAGAACTGATGTAGAGTTGGCTGAGTTGTATCTGGTCAATTGAAAGAAGAAATCGGTCCATGTTCTCGCTCATGAAATACTGAGATATAAACAGCAAGGTGAATCTCAGTATTCTAGAATTCTGCCGCGTATATTATCCGAGTCCTTCAGAAGATTTGTTGATGTTTCTGCTACTATTTGTTCAAAATCATCTAGCGGCACAGCGGAACTTATCCCAGTCATTAGCATCTTGCTGAAACGATGGCTGATGTATTCCTGTAGTTCTTTGAATGAACGCAGTGTCACACGTAACCCAGAGGTGTCCCTACAATCAATAATCTCAACTCGAGCATCAAGTCCTTGTTTTCTAATCGCTTCTACTTCTTCAAGGGCTTTACGAATTTCTTCCCAACCTGACAATTCAAGTTCAGTTACGTCTGCACTTTGCTCGGGCACGGTATCATCTCTGCTAGTAGCTCTACCTTAGACTACGTCTGAAGAAAGATAATCTCCTATCTCGGATGGCCCGAGCTGTGAGGATAGTATTCTACTTCTGATTTACTCTATGACCTCAGGATGTCGCCGCGCCCACCATGGTTCAATTATTTTACTTAGAATATAGATGATAGTCATAATGATTGCAGGAACGAGAAATACAACCATCCCATAGCTCATTGAATACCCATAGTATTGCTCTATTACAAAGGTAACAATGTACCCAAGTATCACTATGCCCCAAATTGTAGCAGTACATGCTGTGATTGTACTGATACTGAACCCTTCGTCCTCATGGTTGACATCAGGATGCAATTTACTCTTTGCCATGAAACCTCAGTCTCTGAGAAATAAGAGAGTCTGAATGCAAATGAACTCTTGGGATAGTCAATCCAGAACTACAGTTTAACTATTGTTCTCAAATCTTCAAGGAATAGCAGACCGAGAAGATTGACATGTCAATCCGCGGTACATAGATTAGAAGTAATTCAAAGATACCGTCTAAGTACTTAGACAATCATTTGTTTATACATCGCAGTTTCCATATTATTCAATGCAGCTTCAAGCTCGGGATTAATCTTTAGGGCGCGTTTGTAACAGTCAATAGATTTTGTTACTTCACCCTTCTCCCGTAGAGCTACACCGAGGTTATTCCACCCTGCTGGATCATCGGGAACCAGTTCGGTATAACGCTCTAGAAAAGGGATTGCATCACCCCAACGATCCAGAAACCAAAGAGAGGTTCCATGACGTAGCAAAATTTTAGGTTGATTCTTTCGTTTTGATAAGCTGGGTTCGTAGAAGCTTGCTGCACCTTCATAATTTGATGCATCATAGCAGAGATCACCAACTGCATTCAACGCCACAACTGATCGAGAATCTAGTTCAAGAGCCATATTAAGTGCAACGAGCGCAGAACTGAATTTTGATTTCTTAGCATGACAGAGTCCTCTCATCTCCCATGCCTCATAGACTCCTTCATCGAGTCCGATAATCTGAGACGTTACTTTCTGTACTGTTTTACAGTCATCTAAGCTGAATGCAGAACGTGCGAGAACTACAAGAATTTCAATTTCTTTTCCATCTAATTCCATGTATCTGCATAGAGCATCTTT
>CAZMBV010000236.1:0-2957 GCA_964564335.1 uncultured archaeon | reverse complement strand
AGAGGCTGAAGTTCTTCTCCATGAGCAATTAGCCATTGATCCAGACAATCTTGAGCTCATGACCAAGCTGGGAGAGACCCAAGCTCGTCTCTGTAACGACAATGAAGCTGAGGCAACCTTTAGGACTGTATTGATAAGAGACCCCAATTATGAAGATGCAGTGTGTGCCTTAGGTGCATTGTTGGACCAATCTCTACGATCTGAAGAAGCTGAACGACTCTACCGAGATTTTTTACAGAGAAATCCTGCAAGCCATCAGGCACTTGAGGGATTATGCCGATTACTGACCTCAGAGGACCGATCTGGTGATGCATTGAAACTGGCTCGAAAGCAAGTAATAGAATTTGAAGATGAGCTTGATGCATACAGACCAATTGTGTATGTTCTTGAAATTCTCGAAGATGATTTGGAATTCACGCTTCTTGAGAACTGGGATGACCAAACCGCCTTTGAAGATTATTTGGATAATTTGCTTGAGCAGCTGGAACTTGTCCTAAAACGTGAGAAATTTTTAGTGGCATCAGAGGACTTCATTTGTGAGATACAAGATGAAAAGAGCCGTTTAGTATGTGAGATTGACCAGTTGTTAGAACAGGCAGCATCACGAAATATCAAAATTTCCTCTGACCTTAAAGAGCAAGTCAGCTCTATTATAAAAACTGTCAGAAACGAGAGTTAGTACTGAAATCACTACTAGTTCGTTGAACTCTTTTACTGCCATTTGTATCCGATATCTTCTGGTGGAACTTCATCTCCTTCACTTAGAAAGATTAGATCTTGATTTCCTTGAGTAAGTAGCCAGATGCTCATTTTTGAATTCTCAAGAGTTTCTAACATCTTGGTTCTCTCTTCAAATTCGAGTCCCATTACTTGCATTAAGGTTGGCCAGTTTATGACTCTGTCTACATTCTTCTTTGCAGCAGCAAGGATTCTTTCTTTGGACCCCGCTTCCAATTGAAAGATATCTGTGTCACGTAGTACTGCTTTAATTCTCATCGTTCTTCATTTCCTACAAATCAAAATAATCTCATAAGGGTAACCATACAGACTCGGCGAATTTTATAGCCCTTACAACTACTATTCCTGAAATGGCTTAGTGTACTTCATCAATACTACTGCTTAGAATCGTTCTACAGCAGAATGAATAATGGTAGAAGTGTCAGTGAAACGATATTCAGCAGTTTGATGAGGATATGCAAAGACGGTCCTGCCGTATCCTTGAGTGGATCGCCAAGAGTATCGCCAGTGACTCCAACCGCGTGTAGATCCGGGTCGTCTCCCAGATTGCCTGCTTCAATGTACTTCTTTGCATTATCAAAAGCTCCACCTGAGTTGAACATGAATGTTGCTAGGAGGGCACCAACAATTGTTGCAGAGATGACCATTGCAGCTAGTGTCCAGATACCAAAAGCAAATCCAACAATCACCGGTGGAATGAGTCCCAAGAGCGTGGGTACAATCATCTCATTCAAAGAGTGCTTCGTACTGACATCGACACATCTTGCATAGTCAGGGGTCTCTGTACCTTCCAAGATACCTGGACTCTCTCTGAACTGCCTTCGAACCTCCTCGACCATCTTACTTGCTGAGCGACCGACTGCAAGAATCGTTAATGCTGAAAATAAGAATGGAATTGCAGCTCCAAACATCAGTCCAACAATGACACCTGGTTTGGCAAGGTCAAGATATGGGGCTATGTCTGCGAATGTTGTGGGTAACATTCCATTTTCAAGACGAAATGACTCGCCGATAAAAGCAAAGAGTAATGCAATACTTGTCATCACTGCACTTGCCATTGCAAAGCCCTTTGTTATTGCTTTCGTAATATTGCCAACAGCATCGAGTTCATCCAGAGAATCCGCAACATCTTTCTCCATCCCTGCCATCTCTGCGATGCCTTGCGCATTGTCTGCAATTGGCCCAAATGTATCAGATGCCATTATGATTCCCGTCATCTGCTGAAGGCCAAGTGCTGCAACAGCAATACCATAGACACCTAGTAGACCGCCGCCGAATATGAAGAATGATACAGTGATTGCTATTGCTATGAGAATGACTGGAACAGCTGCACTTGCCATACCATATGACAGTCCTATCATGATACTGACAGCTGCTCCTTTGGTACCAGCTTCTGCTATCTTTCTCACAGGACTTTGATCGTAGCCAGTGAAGTATTGGACACTTAGGTAGATGACAAGTGCTGATGCAAGTCCAACTGCAATTGCATAGAAGTATCTGACATCGTTCATGACATAGATTGATATTACATACGATGATACCAGACTAATAATTCCAGATATAACGAAACTGATATTGATGGAGATAATTGGGCTCTTCACCCACTTTCGTACTCCTGCGATTCCTCCAATAGCAGCAAGATTACCCATTGATACTGCAATCAGTGGAAACAGTACTATTTTCCAACCAAGCGAAAAGGGAGGTCCGACGAATATCATTCCGAGAATCATCATCGCAATGATGTTGTCAGAACCTGACTCAAAGAGGTCTGCTCCACGGCCTGCACAGTCTCCAACATTGTCTCCGACTAGGTCTGCGACAACAGCAGGATTTCTAGGATCATCCTCAGGAATTCCTGCTTCAATCTTGCCAACTAGGTCTGCTCCGACATCTGCTGCCTTAGTGTAAATACCACCACCGAGCTGAGCAAATAGAGCTGCAAGACTTGCACCAAATCCAAAACCTATCAGTGAGTATATTCCAGTTGTATTTGTTTCATTGATGCCAAGTATCAGATAGAGGATAGTGATTCCAAGCAATGACAGACTGACGACTGACAATCCCATGATGCCTCCTCCCCTAAACGAAATCTGAAGAGCGCGTCCAGCCGATTCTTTTGCGGCATTTGTCGTACGTACATTAGACTGCGTCGAAGCTGTCATTCCTACTACCATTGCTGTTACTGATAGAATTGCACCAAATAGAAATCCAACGACGAC
>CAZMBV010000235.1:0-2972 GCA_964564335.1 uncultured archaeon | reverse complement strand
CCATCGACCGTTACTTCAACCTCTGAATCAGGTGTATTGTATATTTCTTTGATTTTAGCATGGAGTGACCGCTCTTGAAGTGTACCGATGCCGCCTCCATTCTTCATAGTTCACAATTCCAATCTATTCACTTATTGACTGTTCTATTACGGGTCGAATACGCTTGTATGTTAGATATGTCTGGTCCAAATGACCCCATCATCATGAGGATAGAGGTTCGGTATCCTGGCGACTTCTTTGAATCCTAAGGCAGAATAGAATTTTCGAGCAACTTCGTTTTCATCCTCCATAAAGAGTAGGATGACCCTTAGAGAGTAGCCTAGATTCGAATAGAAGTTTGAGGCTTTTTGTATGAAATAACTAACCAATCTCTTTGCGATACCCTGTCGTTGAAATTTCTTTTTGACACCAAGTCCGATGAGTTCTACAACGCCATCATCGTACCCACCTCTAGTATCCCAAGTTAACGTTCCGCAGAGTTCACCATCTTCCAAAGCAAGCATTGTTTTAAAATGATTGATCAAATCCTCGGCAAACGTTTCAGCTCTCTCTGCGTGATCTTCAACCTCTTCCAGATACATGTTTTCAAGAAGGGTTTTATCTTCACCTGATGCTTCCTTAACCTCGAACATTGTGGTAAGAGGTGCCCAGTTCCTTCAATATGTACTTGATGCTTGAACTACTCGATGATGACTACTTGATCGACGAAAAGTTCATACTCTTCATCTTCATCAAGATTCTTAATCAAGACCTTCTCTACTTCGGACTCTCCACGGACCTCGAGGAGCCTTGATTGATACAAGACTTTTACAGAAGAGTTTGCTAATCTCTCTGCTAATTCGGGATTAATTACAAGTGTATCATCTGGTGTGAGAAGAATCACACGTTCAGTGACCTCAGTGAGATTTATTGCAGTGTCCACAGATTCATCGCCTGAGTAGAGAACAAGTATCCTTTGATCCTTGAAGTCATCTAGATTTTCTACACTAAGATTGACACCTTTGTCAAGGAATTCATCTTTTCCAATAAGACACTCTACCTCTTCTTTCACCATCTCTGATTCGTCAGATACTTCTTCGCCTCTACCTTTCTTATAGCTCTTGATTGCTTCATGTAATGCATCAGCTGCAAGATTAGAACAGTGCATCTTGATAGGTGGTAATCCGTCCAGTTCATCAGCGACATCTTGACGAGTCAGCTCCATTGCCTCTTCAAGAGTCATTCCCTTGACCATCTCTGTCGTCATGCTTGTTGTAGCAATGGCAGAGCCGCACCCGAATGTTCTGAACTTTGCATCCACAATCTTATCGCCATCAATCTTGATGAACACTTCCATAATATCTCCACATGTAGGATTGCCGACTTTACCTACAGCAACATCATCACCTTCTAGAGTACCTACATTTCGAGGGTTACGAAAATGGTCCAGAACTTTCTCACTATATTTTGTTGACTTCATCTTTTCTACACCTTCTTTGCTCGATATATTGGTGATAGGTTTCGCAGTCTTGTGACAATTTCAGGCACTACCTTGAGAACACTATCAATGTCTTGATCGGTATTGAATCGTCCAGTAGTAATCTGTAGCGATCCATGAGCCTCTTCATGTAATAGTCCTGTAGCTATCAGAGTATGGGATGGTTCTAAAGTTTTGGAAGTGCACGCTGAGCCAGTAGAAATGGCTATTCCTTTATCCTTGAAAGACAATAGAATAGACTCGCCTTCTATTCCATCAAATCTGACGTGTGTGTTGCTGGCAAGTCGCTCAGTGGGATGCCCATTTAGATAACTGTCAGGTATCTCCTCAAGGATCTGTTTAATCATCCTATCTCGATATCCAGTGAAACGCTTGACTTCTCCAGGCATCTCTTTCTGCATTATCTCTGCAGCAATCTTCATTCCTACAATTCCTGGGACGTCTTCACTTCCAGATCTTAGACCTCGTTCCTGTCCTCCACCAATCATAATGGGATTAACTCTGTATCTTTTCCTCATATACAGTACACCCACACCTTTTGGACCATAGAGGTCGTTTGAGGATAATGCCATTAGATGTACGCCATCTCGTTTGACATCAATGGGAACTAGGCCTTCTGCGGCAACCGCATCAGAATGAAACGCAATCCCCTTTTCTTCTGCTAATTTTCCAATCTCTCGAATCGGTTGAATTGTTCCAATTTCGTTACTTGCATATCCTACTGAAATAAGAATTGTCTTGTCAGTTATTCTCCTCTCAAGTTTTCTCATATCAACTCGACCGTATATATCCACGGGCGCTTTGGATATCTCAAAACCTTCTCGACTCAAATACTTAGCAATATTATGAATGGAGATATGTTCGACTTCGGATATTATAATATGATTACCTTTCCGCTTGTTCTTCAACGCGTAACCAATTATTCCAAGGTTAATCGCCTCAGTTGCACCCGATGTGAATATGATTTCATCCTCATCCGCATTGATGAAGTTTGCAATAGACTTTCTACTCTCTTCTAGAGCTTCTGTAGCGATATCTCCAGTCGTGTGGAGTGCTGATGGATTTCCATACTTCTCTGCAAAATATGGCATCATCCCTTCTATGACTCTGGAATCTACAGGTTTTGCACTTTGATTGTCAAGATATATTTCTTTCATGATACTCCTACCTCTGACCAATTTTCCTAGTCATCAATTAATTTTCTTTCCGTTTGACCAGTATTCGAGTTGTTCCATCAGGTAAGCGTTTAGCACTAATGAATATATGACCTGTCCTTTTTGCAAAACGTTTGATATCTTCTTCCGCTGCTGGATCATCAGCTAAGACTTCTAATATTTCTCCTGGTTTTATGCTCTCAATAGCTTGTTTTGTTTGAAACAGCGGTTGAGGACAATAGAGTCCCACGCAATCCAAGCTTTCTGCTGGTTGTTCTTCTATCATCAATATCCATCTTCAATAACTATTGTTAATTCTACTCTTATAACTTTATTTATAG
>CAZMBV010000234.1:0-3023 GCA_964564335.1 uncultured archaeon | reverse complement strand
TGTATACGGATGTTCCAGATAAGCAGATACTCGCTATCAGGAAGAAATTCATTGACGACCTCTCTCCTCCGGAGAAGGAAGTCTTAGAGGAACTCACTGAAATTAAGCGCACAACAGGCCATTTTGTTTAGAGATGTACCTTCGGTATGAATTTGATCATAGTAACTATACTCGAATGTGGAAAGCTCAGAACCACCATCATAACTTAGATATGTTGCTGAAAATACCGCATAATTCCTATTGATACCATAATGAGAAAGGAGATAATCCTGAACAGCATCCCAACTGGGAATAGAAGTTAGGTATGGTACATGACTTTTGTATGCAATTCCAAGATAGTCAAAATCGTAAGAATTTCCTATACCATCACTGTTTTCGATTGCTCCAAGAACACGAATATAGAGATATCGTGCAGTCTTGATCGAGTCATCAAACAGAATAGATTGGTCAATATCAAAGTAATAAACTCCGGGACTACTAAGTTGACCAATGTAGGTATATGCCCCTTCATTCCCTTGAGCGCTCGCCAGACAGACATAGAAACGAAGATCTTCAGGACCTAAAGACCAAACTTGAGTAAATTCCATTCTGAGTTGATGTTGTAGATATTGATGTGCATAGACCGCTGAAGAAGTCCTGAAGCGAAGATCGAGTTGATAACTAGAACTGGCATATTCTTCTGTTAATCGACATAGTGACCCATCATCAGTACCCAAATTTGATGGGTTGTCTGCGGTTCCATAAGGATCATTGAATAGATTCGTTGTAGATGCCCAATTCCAATTAATCTCAGCAGGTGCGGCACAATCATTAGGTAACGACAGGGGATCTGGTTCAATTTCAATGCGGTGTTCTTCTTGAGATGTGCTGGCAACTATTGTGGAAAATGACGTAGAAGGTATAAGAGGAACAACTAGCACAATGGATAGCATCAATAACAGTACAACTCGTTTTCGCCGCATTAATTTTCACCTGAAATGTTATCGTTAAGTTACCTTTTACGTTCCCACCAAACCGAGTCTGCAGTATTTTGATGGAATTACTCTATGAAAATCAGTGTCGAAAAGTATCAAATATTTATCCAGAGTGTGAGAAGTCAAACATTGAAGTTCAGAAGGTTAAAAAACGGGTTATGAGGGCTGCAAGTAGCTAAATCTGGAGCAAAAATACACTACACGCGGATGTGACTGCTCATGATGGAGTTCTGCAAATGTCCAAGGTCGCACTTTGCAGTTTTTACTCAGTTTTGTGATGTTTTTTCTAACTCCATTTTCTCAACTGGGACAATCGATTTCTCTATTGAAAGAGGTGCTATTCATTATGTTTTTTAAGATGAAGTTATAGTAGTAAGAATTGAGAATGATGAGAAGAGAAACGTTTAGGAACATCGATATTATTACTCTAGCAGGTTCGTTGATATTGGTCATAGCTGCTGCATTTCTTACAATATCAATTGGTTTACAAGTTAAACAATGGGATGATACTTTCCGATATTACAATGACCATATGACTGAGTGGGCAATTCTGCAATTCTTCGTTATTTTCTTAGTCATTCAAATCGCGGGATATATTCTGAAACTGCGAGAAGCATTGCTAATAGATGAGTCTCAGAAGAAAATGAACTAACTAAACCAGATAGAAAATAAGTTCTTGAATTGAGAACAATACAAGATTAGGGTAGCTGTCACGATGTGTAACACACAGAATGAGAGAGATGCTTGGTTTATGCTTACATCCCTTTGAGAGATAAAACCACAGTTATTAGATCAGTTCGAGAATGACGCAACGAGCGAAGTGGACACTTCTAAGCAGTTCAGGGAGCTAAGTGTTATGCAGCAATGCAAATTCACTGCCTTGAAGGTGATTCGTCTATTGAAAGGATTACATAAAGAACTGATTGCCTGAAATTCCCACACCAAGAGGGTGTGACAGCCCTTTCACTTCGATTGTCGACTATTTATAGGCTAGCCCAACGCACTTCTCAAAGCGGCAACCTCTGATGCTCCACGTCGTATCCTTAGGACTGCTTCCTCCCGGACCTAGCCCGGTTCGGATATTTAAACTCGCTCACAGCAAACCTACGAATGCTGATACGAGCCAACGCAGACTTCAGAGACCGCTCGTCAACGTCATGTGATGGACCTACAAAGTCCTCGGTTCAACCTCAGTGATTGTTACTGGTTCCGGCTATTGCTACCGGTTATAGGTCGCTGCAAACGACCCAACCCTACCCGTCACAAGCTAACTCCTAAAACGTGAGGAATTAAGGATTGCGGAAAGCCCAATTCCTATCAGATTGCATAACGTTCTTCAAATATCTGAAGAGCTGACTTTGACCCATTTTCACCTTCATTAATCATTTCAATTCTTTTGGAATCCGAGTACATCAGTAAGAGTTTCAATACACGAGTATGAATTTTCTCGCGGTCGTTGTTTACTACTTTAACTAGAAGTTCTTTCTTGTTCTCTGGAGCATCTTCTAGGGCTCGGATAGAATTGTGGCATTCGGTTATCATTTCATGAAGTATATACAAGTGTCGTTCAAATTCTTGCTCGATATTTTCAATTAATCCGCTCATAATAGACGATTGCCAAACTGGCGTGTATATGTGACGATGTATAGACTGGAATCTGAATGTTTCAAGCCAAATGTACTCCATTTCTTCAAGTATTCTTTTCTTCACTCGATTAGCTCTTCTTTCATCAATACCATTGGCTATTGCTCTTTCAGCAGCTAAAGCTGAAGCAAAACCGAGGAAAGACCCTGCAAATTCTATAAACATGTTACTGATAGCATCTGGAAAAAGGTAAGAGTGGAGTACAAAACCAACTCCAACAAAAAATGTCATCAAGAAAATCCCAATCCACACATCTTTTCTATTCATCTTCCAAACCCTGATAAAATGCAGACTACTGCATCTATTTGTTAATGAGGATTATCAACCTCACAGTATCCGTACCATAAGACCAGGCCCTGGCGGGAACAGCACTAAGGAAGGGTGGTGGAGCCCCAGAGGTTGCCG
>CAZMBV010000233.1:0-3026 GCA_964564335.1 uncultured archaeon | reverse complement strand
GCTGATGACCCACTAAATCCTACAGATACATACACTGGAACAAAGGTAGAATGTGAGAGGATAATTAGGGAATCAAGCCTTCCATGGACAATCCTTCGGTTTGCCGCAGCTCCTCCTGCGGAACTTGGCTCAGATATAGATTCTATTATCTTTGAGATTCCATTAGACCAACGAATAGAATTCGTACATTCGCGGGATGTTGGAATAGCCTGTGCAAATGCGGTAGAAGCAGAGACAATTGGAAAAACTTTGTTAATAGGTGGAGGAAAATCGAGTCAGATGATTCAACGCGAATTTGTATCAAGGATATTCGAGAGTATGGGAATAGGAATGCTACCGGATTCAGCTTTCAAAGTTGCCACAAAGCCAGAGGAGTACTATTACACTGACTGGCTTGATACAGAAGAATCTCAGCGGCTCTTACAATATCAGACGAGGACCTTTGACGATTATATAGAAGAGATGAAGTCTCAACTTGGTATGATGAAGTATGTTGCTAAGTTATTCAAGGGTCAGGCACAAAAGAGAATACTCAAGGTATCACCATATTACAAAAAGGAATGATTCTCCCTATTAATTAAAAAGCGGGGTTGTAACAGAGAATGTAAAAGGAAGTTCCTGACTCATTATAGGGAATAGTAACATAATATGACCAATAGCTGGTGATACTTTGAATGAACTTGAGAGCTTGGTGAACAGAGCAAAAGAACTTCGAAAGAATGACCTCATCACGGATGCTGAAAACCTCGTCAGAGAGGCACTAGAGAGATATGAAGACTCCTGGGAATTGTGGTCCCAGCTAGGACATATTCTTACACGAAAACAGGAGTTTGTAGAAGCTGCGGAGGCATTCATGACTGCGACAACTATTAGACCAGGAGAATTCTGGCCGTGGTTGTATCTAGGCCATGCTCAAAGAAATCTAGAGGATTACGATTCTGCAATTGAATCGACTGAAAATGCACTGAGAATCGAGATTGGTCAGAACGAACTCGACAAGGCAAACTACAATCTAGCATGTTATTATGCGCTTTCAGGTCGTAACGAAGAAGCAATGGTTCACCTCAAGCAAGCACTGGAAAATAATGATTCCATGAAGGAATGGGCACGCGAAGATACTGACCTAGATTCTCTCAAAAATGAACCGGGATTTGAATTCCTTCTTGAGGGATAGCTAAACACCGTTACGAAAATCATCGACTATATCAACAACCCTTTTATCGTGTTTAGTTAGAGCCCGTGACAGGGAGAACCTCCTATGACTGAATCAGTACGCGTCTTGAAACATCCAATGGCGAAGTACATCAGGGAAGATCGCCAACCGTGGATATACTGCCCAGGCTGTTCTGTTGGCATTGTCACAGGAATGGTTGCACGTGCAATCGATAACCTGGGTCTTGACTTTAACAAGACTGTTGTCATTTCTGGTATTGGTTGCACAGGTCGTACCTCTGGCTATTTTAAGACCGGATCATTTCATACAACCCATGGACGAGCAATAGCTTTTGCTGAGGGTGTGAAGATTGCAAATCCTGAGCTAGAGGTCATAGTAGTGAGTGGTGACGGAGATATAGCAGCTATTGGTGGGAATCACCTTATTCATGCTTGTCGAAGGAATATCGACATGACCGTCATCTGTGTGAATAACTTTACGTACGGGATGACAGGTGGACAGTTTGGCCCGACTACTGAACATGAAAAGTTCTCCCAGACAAGTCCAGCTCCAATTGGAAACATGGAGCATCCATTCAATTTAGTAAAACTTGCAGCATCATCAGGTGCAACCTTTGTCGCCAGATGGACAGCAGTACAAGCTCGTAGAGCAACAAAATCAATTGAGAAAGGCATAACAAAGAGAGGATTCTCATTCGTTGAGATCATTGGTGCATGTCCGACAGCCTATGGTAGAATGAATCGGTTGGGTGATGGAGTTACCATGCACAAGCATTTACTTGAGGTAGCTGAGATACAGAACGGACTTCCACCTCATGAAGCCGAACTTGACTACGTGAACAAAATCATATGCGGTGAATTTGTTGACATCGAGAAACCTGAGTATACGGATGTACTTAGAGAGATGCAACAGAGATCAAAGGGTGAATAAGATGGGTAGATACGAGGTCAGAATCGGAGGATTTGGAGGACAAGGCGTCGTTACTATGGCAGTTGTCGCTGGAGAAACAGCTTCACTCTATGACAAAAAGTACGTTGTGCAGACGCAGTCATATGGTCCAGAAGCTCGTGGTGGAGCAAGCAAAAGCGAGATAGTGATCTCTGATGAAGAGGTAGACTATCCCAAAGTATTAGCCCCCGACGTTTTTGTTGTTATGAGCAGAGCAGCATATCTAGAATACATTCATGGCCTGAAGGATGATGGAATTCTAATAATCGATGAAGACCTTGTAGAGATTGAAGGGGACCTTCCAGACACTGTGAAAGTGTACAAGATTCCCGCAACAAGAATTGCTGACAAAGAAGTAGGAAGCAAGCAATCGACCAATATAGTCATGCTTGGAGCGTTTACAGTGATAACAAAGATTCTCTCTGTTGAGGGGTTGAAAGCACAGATTGAAGAGAGATGGCCCAGATTCCTAAAAACAAATATGCTTGCACTTGAGCTGGGAATGAAAGCTGGTGAAAAAGCACTGGCTAAAGCGGCATAGATGCTGTTTCAAAAATCACATCCAATTTTACTAGAAAGAAAATGAAAGCTGACGATTATAGTCTTAGTGCGTCTATCGCTGCACCGAGGGCTCCAGTAAGTTGCGGGTCTTTTGGAATCCAGAGTTCAGTTCCCAAGTGTTTGGATAGATAAAATCTAAACGCAGGATTCAGTGCTACACCTCCAGTAACACAAACAGGAGATACAATTTTCACCCGTTTTGCAAGTGCGACAATCTTTGTTGCCATTGATTCGTGGATTCCTGCCGCAATATCTGCAGGTTTTTTCCCCGCCCCAATATGACCAATGACTTCACTCTCTGCAAAGACTGTACATGTGCTACTGATCGAAGAAGGAGAGTCAG
>CAZMBV010000232.1:0-3031 GCA_964564335.1 uncultured archaeon | reverse complement strand
CTCCCCTGTCGAGGCTGGTGTCCTCTGGCGAAGTGCGGACTTCCCATGAGAAGAACGAGTCTTCCTCCGGGCTTTCAGTATAGCTCTATCTCTAGGAGTGAGCCACATCCCTAGTCCAAACATAATATTCTATGTTTATGTGAGGTTATTAACTCATACGAGAATATGATGTTGCATTACTCTTTGAATGTGCGTAGATAATCGATATCGATGTGAATATACTAGATCCATCAAAACTAATAATTAACCATCTTTCAGAGCTCAAGATTACAGATGTGGCAACCATCCCCTTGAGATATTTCCCAATAGTAAGCCTCATAATATACTCACGCTCAAATCCAGCTGTATCTGAGTGAGGCAATTAGAATGGATTTCTACGAAACTGCAGGTGTTGTACCCATTGGGAATAAACCACGAACCCACTTCAGCAATCAGATAACTCCCGAGCTGGAAGGCAAACAAGTTGTTGTCATGGGATGGACTCATGTCCTTCGAGATAAGGGTAAGATAAAGTTCCTAATTCTTAGAGATGAACATGGGACGGTTCAGATTACAATTCCACAGAAGAAAGTGTCTGAAGAAGTCTTCGAGATTTCTGGACAATTGAAACCTGAAACTGCAATCTCTGTTACGGGTAATGTTGTTGCTACAACCCAACTAGCTTCTGGTGCTGAAATCATACCCACTGAAATTCGCATTATTAATACTGCAGACCGAATTCCCATTGATGTTGTAGAAGGTAAGGTTGACATTGATCTTGATACAAGACTCAACCATAGAATTCTAGATCTTCGTAAACCAACAATCAATGCAATATTCAGGATTCAGCATAGTCTTGTTCGATTTGCTAGAGAATATCTTGAGAACAATGATTTTGTCGAGATACACACTCCAAAACTAGTTGCAGAAGCGACAGAAGGCGGTGCCAACCTGTTTGAAGTAAAGTACTTTGAGCGAAAGGCATACCTCGCCCAGAGTCCGCAATTCTATAAGCAGTTAATGTTGCTTGCTGGATTTGGTCGCGTCTTTGAGATTGCTCCAGTATTCAGAGCAGAGAAACACAATACGAGGCGTCATATCAATGAGTATACTTCTTTTGACTTTGAGATGGCTTGGATAAGTGGAGTTGAAGATGTCATGAAGATGGAGGAACAAATGCTCCATCACGCATTTGCAAAAACGAAGGAACATGCAGCTGCTGAATTGGAACTTCTGAAAATTGACCTTGTGATTCCAACATTACCATTCAAACGAATCAAATATGCTGAAGCAATCGACCTAGTTAATGATGCAGGAAAAGAATTGTCTATCACTGATGATCTTGACCCCGAGAGTGAACAATTACTAGGAGAGATATTTCCTGAGAAATTTGGCACTGATATGGTATTCATTACACATTATCCTCTTGAACTGCGTCCAGCATACACAATGCCCAGTCTTACAGATGAAGGGATGACTGAGAGCTTTGACCTTACTTACAAAGGGATGGAAATTACTACTGGGGGTCAGCGTATTCACATCTACGACTTACTCGTTGAGAGATTCAAGGCTAAAGGATTCAATCCCCATGATTTCAGCTTCTATCTTGATCCCTTCAAATATGGAGCTCCTCCACACGGAGGTCTTGGACTGGGGGTTGAACGCCTTACAATGCAGTTACTAGGAATTAATAACATTCGTGAAGCAACTCTTCTACCGCGAGACCGTGATCGTCTGACTCCCTAGAACCAATCTAAACCCGAACCACTTCATATTCCAGGCAATCACCTGTATGTTTATATGTCGTTAACGACATCGTTAACAACGTATTAAACGACACTATGAAGGCTTACTATATGTCTCAGAAGCAGATGTCAAAATGGATTAAACAGACAGCCAGGGTACCAAGAGGATATCTTCGATACCAGGTTCTTACTATGCTAAGAGAAAAACCCCTGTCTGGTTCTGAGATTGCTGAACAGATTGAAGGTGAAACCGATGGAGAGTATCGGCCAGGGTCCGGATCAATCTATCCTGTTCTTAAAAAATTGTATACTAGTGGATTCACGGAAAAACTTTCAATTGAGGATGGAGTACAAAGGTATAGACTAACAGAGCGGGGAAACTCATTCTTTGAAGAACATATTGGTGTCATGGAAGAAGTGCGAAAGCGTCTAGATTTAGTTGAACTTCCCTTTGTTAATCTCTTTCAAAATAGTCCTCAATTTCGTGATTACTTCATGCGAATTTCAAAAGCAATGATGGCGATTAGTGAGTTATCTAATGATGAATGGAGTCCAGATTTAGTAAATAAAGTTGAGAAGATTGTTTCGAAGAGCGCTGATGAACTTGAAGCAATTCTGAAGGCCATTACACCAAAATAACCTAACTAAGGAAGAGTGTGAAATGACAAGCACAGAAAAACCAGTGAAGGATGCAAGAAGAGGTAATCCCATGTTCTCAGCAAAGGAATTTGAATTCCTCGAGTGGGCAGAGAATAACCCTGAGTACATATTTTCGGCTCATGCAGATGCTTTACAAGAAGGGTTTGAGTATCTCATGAATGAGCATCCTACTATGAAACCTCCTGATGGTTTTACAGCTGAGACTGCCGGCAATGTACAATTAATGAAAATTCGCAAAATACCAAAGAGGAAGATGCCTGGCATGCTCAGGATTGTCAGGAGTTTACAGAAGGGAATGAGAGAGAGTTGGGAAGATATCGATCCCTATCTTGACAGCTTAGAACCTACTCCCTTTGAATCCAAACCCAGTGTCTGGGAAGAATTGCAGAATTTTGTCAAGAAAAAGTGGAAGGATGTTTTCATAGGTTTCACAGAAATGCCTCAAGAGATGATTTTCAAGGGTAAATTTACACTATTCAGATATGCCATAGTTGTTTGTCAAGAAATGCAGAAGGACAAAATAGACCACGCACCTGAATTCGAGGCTGGGAAGGAAGTCATGCGTGTTTATGGTAGTCTTGGGTTGGTCGTGAATGATATTGCAAGGTGGCTTCGAAAGAAAGGAATCCGAAGCCAAAGTAATCACC
>CAZMBV010000231.1:0-3038 GCA_964564335.1 uncultured archaeon | reverse complement strand
CACCAGATTTCCTTCTTATTACCTCTCTGTCTGATTTTCATCGCAGGAGGTTGTTTATCACATTTGAAACTCTTACAAAGTGCTGTACATTCCACATAACCTGTTGCCATTGCATTGCGCTCCTAGATCATGCTTATTGTTATTTACTTCTTCTCAGCTCGTTCTAGTAATTCATCTAGCCTCTGTTGCCCACCTGTTACGACTTTGATGCCTCTCTCAATTTTAGCTTTGGAGATTTCATACTTAGATCTTGAAACATCTCCAATTTTGAACTTGGCATCTAATCGGCTCAATTCCTTATCAAGTATCTTCAAGGTTTTTGCTATTCCCTTAGACCATTTCTTCCCTGTCTTTATTGCTCCTTTAAGGTCAGAACGAAGGTCCTTGATATTTTGAAGGATTTCGATTTTTTGTTCCTTATACACCTCTTTATCCACAGTACTAGCAATTCCCTCCAATTTTGATAGTCGCGCTTCATGTTTCTCGAGGGCGTCAAGAATTTGCTCAAGGACAAGTTGTTCCTTTACAGAAATGAGTTCTCGCCTTCGAACCTTCATCTGTTCAAACTCAGTGCGTAAGGCTTCAGCCCTAGTTGTAAGAACAGACTTATCTGCCTGTTGTAGCTGCAAAGCTTGTCTTGTTGCTTTTATCTTCTCAATCATCCTGTCAAGTTCATCATCAATCACAATGAGTTCTGCATGAGCCAGCAAAATGGCTGCAGCATCATAATGCATATCCTCAATCGTAACTTCAAAATGGGGTAATGAAGAAGGCTCGATTTCCTGAATTTCTTCAGTAATATCCAGCTCTGGTTCAAGCACTACATTGCGTTCCGGTAAGGGTTCCCTCTCACTCTGCATGAGGGGTTCTCCACAGAGCTTACAGAACTTACCCTCTGGAACTTGAAGACCGCACGATGGACATGCAACAAGTGGTTCTGGCATTATTCGCTCCTTCCACTACATAGACAATTCCGACTAGTCGGATTCATTTAACAACTCATGATTCATGTTAATGTAGCTAATCGGCTTGCAACTTCATCGAGTTGGGCTTTTGTGGTAACAATAGTACTGACTCCATAGGTAGGTAGAACCTTCAGCTCCTCAACGAGGAGTGCTATTGCCTTAGTAGAATCAATTTCCTTTTTATCAAGCGAACCATCTGGAAAAGTAAGTGATGCTTCAACCCACTTCACCTTTTGTTCGTCGACTGGAAAAAGGCAATATATGTAGTCTTCGTTACTGCAGATAAATGACGGCGAGCACTCCCATGCTTGGGCGAGCATCGCACCAAAGTCCTTTGCGTTCGCAGCTTTGTCAGCCATTAGGATTCATCCTCGGGGCTAGATGTTATACAAAACAACACGATTGCGAACTTAATTGTTTTGCCCTTGCATTCCCAGTGATTTAGGGTCGATACCAGACAAAAGAGTAATGCGCTATTTCTCCATTATCTTTTACAGTGGCAATTATGAATCGTTTTCGAACACTGGTTGCCAATCTCCCAGCCCGTACTATATCTAATGGAACTACGCCATCTTTCTGAGGGATCACATGAACCAGAAATGGTGCGTGATCTAGACCTGGACCCTTTTCATACACCGCAAAGTCCGTACCAAACTTCAAACCAGGACGGACCACATAACCAAGCTCTCGAAGTTGTGAGTACACCAGAAATCGATCTTTGAATTCATCTGAGGTTTCTCTTCCAAGTTCAAGAATCTTGTCAACACTCAGTATTTGACCATCTTTTGAATCGAGAACCTGTAATCGACCTTCTCTTGTAAGATAAGCACATTCGAGGAGAGATAATTCCAGAGGTTTATCAAAGACAAAAGATTTTGGTTTTCTAATACCGACTGGTTGCCCAAAATATCCCATATTATATAGCAACATACCATGTTCTGGATTCCAGACAATAGCTCTGTCACCCACCAATTTAGCTATTGCCACAGTGGATGTTTCTTCTGTCAAGTCATGACACCTAATCACATGTTTAAAGTAAGGGAAAGAGTTCTGATGGTGATTGCCGCATCCTCTCCAAAGTTAGCGATTTCTTCCATCATATTGATGAAGTCCCGGAATCGAAGGAGGATGTGTACTGGAATATCTGCGGGATAGAGTAGAGATACAATATTCCGTTGCAATGTATCAATCTTCTTCTCTATGGCACAAATAGCATCAGCTCGTTTCATTGACTCTTCCATGTTGATTGAGAGAAATCGTACTGCCTCCCTCTGTTGAGTAATCTCTTCGATGACCAATTCACTTAGCTCACCTATCTTCTCTTTCAATTCACCCTCTGGTGTCCATTTGTCAATAATAGCTGCTAAGTGATACAAGCACAATTCTGCACCATCTGTAAATTTATCATTATAATGGACTAGTCGAAGAAGGTCCTCCCGCTGCATCAAGGTCTGTGCTTTAGCTAATTCATTCAATATGGTGCGTTTTAGATCATCACCTTTCTCTTCATATGAGGTGATTTTCTCTAGATCTTCATTTGTAATTGAACCCTTACCATTTAACCAATCTGTAACTGCATTTGCAACCATTTTACTTGCTGAAAGTGCCGCTCGGAAATGCTCTTCAAGCATCTGAGTAATATTACTGAGTTCAGAGGTAAGGAATTTGTCATTGTCTAGAACCATTTATCGCACCTGTCTGTGATTGGGGGCCTTGGAGTATCTTTTTAAAAACCTGTTCCTTACAATTGTGAGTGAACTGCAAGAGACTCCTGTGTTTCACCTTTCTCACGACTGCTGTCACCAGCATCTGAAGAACCGAGGTTCTTCAAAGTGTCATAAGCTTTGCCCCTCTTCACTGGAACATCGTTCCTCTGATGGGACCTGGCTTCTGTCCGCTGCTTTACCTCACACTCACCAGAAGGTGTGATTGCAGACGGTGTTTCCACAGCATTTACCATGGCAAGGTCTTCACTCCTCGCAATAGACTCTGTAAGAGTCAACTGGTCATAAGAGTCAGCCACGGACTCCCCTTTCGAGGCTGGTGTCCTCTGGGGGAGTGCGGACTTCCCTT
>CAZMBV010000230.1:0-3051 GCA_964564335.1 uncultured archaeon | reverse complement strand
CCACGCAGAAGGAGCAACCTCCAGAGAGGAATCGAGGGCACCCTCTATAGGTCTCGATCTCGCAAATCATGTGTTTATTCGCAAATCCAGGATATTGAGTTACAATCTGGGCACCTTTAGTGGTATAGGGTTCCATCTCAGAGGCATCTTCTCTTGTCAATTCTAGATTCGCGGATTCCAAACCAATAGAAGAATCAAAAACTTGAGCAAGTACAATCTCAGGGTCTCCTTTGATGATATAATTGAAAGGTGGAACAAGCACGTCTGAACTCAGCGCTACTTTACCACCCTCAATTCCACATCCAAAGCTAGCCCAGGGACCAACTAGTAGTTTGGGAATATCCTCTAAAAGTGATGATGAGAATAAAGTTCTGGCTTCTCTAATCGAGATTGGTGTGCCACCGATATACTTACCCGGGACTATCATACCAGCGATGAGGATCAATAGGTCCATTTTCGACCACTTTCTTTGAGCGGTCTCAAAGCTGTTACGTACTTGGTCAATGGTCTGATAATGAATCTGAGTTTGAGGGGAATGGATCCAAATAGAACCTGCTACATATCGAGGATAGATGCTCACATAGGGTGGAACTCCAAGAACTGTGGGCTCATCAACATAGCCATCAATAAGCCCTACATGTTCCATAAGTTTCATACAAATTACTCCCATTCCTTGAAGTTATCATATCCTAAGGAGGGAATATCGACATGTCCCTCTGAAGACTCGTATGCTACTCTATCTCCCTTCTGAACATATCCGATATTTATCAAGGGCACATGCTTTGCCGTAGCAATCTCCTGAGCAGCCTCAAATTTATTTTCCGGGATTGTTAAAACTAGTAGGAATTCCTCACCACCCTGCATTATAAGTTTCATCGCATCGAGCTTGTTTGTTCGAGCAAACATTTCGACCTCTCTAGCAGCAGGAAGACGTTCTATCATGAAACGGACATTGCTCTGTTTTGCAATTGTGTTGAGTGTGATTCCAAGGCCATCACTGCTGTCCATTGATGCGGTTATTGCATTTTTCTCAGCAAGTGCGGGAACAATCTCCAGATTAATTGCTGGTTTGTAAGCTGCTAGGATTGCTTGCTTGTGCAGATCAGGTTCAGCCTCTCTTCCCCTGAGAAGGATTTCGAAAGCAACTGAGGTCAATCCAAAGTATCCCGTGACTGCAATAATATCACCAGGTTGTGCACCATTACGAGGAATAATGCCTTCTGGAGGCGCTATACCGAAACCTACACCAGTAAGCACAACATCTGAAGACATACCCATATCGCCACCAATGAAGGGGATACCTTCTTTGAGACCATACTGTGAGAAACCACGAACAAGCTCACTTGCTTCATCAGCTTCAAAATCCTCAGGTACACATAGAGATAGCATTGTACACATTGGTTTTGCTCCCTTTGCTGCAAGGTCGCTCAATGTCATGACTGCAGTTTTCCGACCAACCTGTGCCGCGGTCATACCAGAAAGCCAGTCTGTTTCACGAACAAAAGTATCAATATTAACAACCATGTTTTGATTGTCGGTGATTGGAAAATCTGATGCATCATCATCAAAGCCTAGTTTTGCACCTTTGATTGAATTGACATAATTACTAATGCTAGATAAGAAACCACGTTCACCAATCTCACCGGTCTTCATCAAAAGGGCCTCGATATATAATTCAAAGGTCTCATGATAAAGTTTTATTAGTGAACTTTAGAGGTCAGCTCTTAGATGCGCCTCGGTGGCTTAGGGGCTATAGCGTCTGCTTCGTAAGCAGAATGTCGGGGGTTCAAGCGATTCGGGATTTCCCTGAGTCGGAACAAATCCCCCCCGGGGCTCCATCTTTCATCAAATTTTTTGTGCAGCTTTCTATAGTTTTAAGCGGTTTCATTAATAACTCAAAAGGATAGGTGAAATAATTTTGAAAGATAACAAGAATAAAACACAAGCCCCCTCTAGGGCTTCAAAGTCAAGCCTTTTTGAATGGCTGGCTGGTACTACCAGATAATTAAGGTAGGCCACGAAAACAGAACAGATCGGATTGTCGCATTTGTGTGACTCCTTCTGTTCAGAATATTCTCCTTTTCTCATGAAATTGTAGGAATTCAAACTGATTCTAGATAAAAGACTCCAGGTTCGTGGTCATGTGTTGACTGATGAATGAAGAGCTTGTAAAAATTCTAGAGAATGATTTCAACCACAGTGTAGTATCACACGATGAGAACAAAGTCGTTGCTTGGAAGAATCAAGGAAAGAATGCAGTCATCTTCGATACTGAATTAGGAGAGAATCTTCTAACCATTGATGCTGAGATAGACAAATGGTATTGGTCGCCTAATGGGAGTGAGCTTGTTTCACATGACTACACCATAACGTCGATTTGGAATGTACTAACAGGTAAGTTCCGTCGTAATGTCGAAGCAATGTATAATCGACCAAATGAATTAACAATGTATATACGGTCTCAGACTCACATCAATTCGGGGATATTATGGAGTATCTTGATTTCCTAATATTAGCTGTAGGTGGTATAACCATCTTTGAAGCTACTCGACGATTGTATTTGATAAATATGGCTAATAAATTGAGAAACGCTATTTCAAATAGGAACGAGGAGGGGATTCAAGATAATTGCATCTCCTACAAAATCTTCTACAGTTCTGGTGAAGGCTCAAAATGGAACCCCGGGATTGGAGCTGCAATCAATGATAGGCCCTTTGTTATTTTTATACTGATCATCATTACATTGGGTGTTTTTGGAGCGGTACTTACTCTAATAGCTAGCTATCCTAAGATATCCTTACTCATTATGGCTATTGTATTTTCAGCAACATTCCATAGTGGTCCGGATAACATTTCAATAAAGGAACGATATCTTGAGGTAATAGTTGCTCAAGATCAGAACAAGATGAATGGTCATGATTTGAAAATTCTGACTAAAAGTATCAACGAATACAGGAGTTGGCCTTCGTATCAATTGATATTCGGACTAGCATTTGTAACTTCTATTTTCTGGATAGAATCGTTCATGTTCGTGGGATTTCTAATTATTTT
>CAZMBV010000229.1:0-3062 GCA_964564335.1 uncultured archaeon | reverse complement strand
CAGCTGAAGATCCCGCCATCATGAACTCAATGACATCTTCCCCTGAGATCACTCCGCCAACTCCGATTACAGGTAATTTGACTGTGCTAGCTATCTCTGCTACACAACGTATTGCAATGGGTTTCAAGGCTGAGCCGCTCATCCAGCCGTACCCATTTTCACTTCCTAACATTGGTTTTCCAGTCTCAATGTCTATACGTAGACACGGACCAAATGTGTTGATTGCTGCTATTGCATCAACATGTGGTTCTAGAGATTTCGCGACCGCTGCTACATCGACCTTTGGGCTTAATTTTGCAATGATTGGAATATTTACTGCATCTCTCAGAGCTTTCGCAATTTCTACATGGCCTCCTACGTAATGAGTACTAAATTCGATAGCTTGAACTCCTGCTTTCTCTAATTTCGGAGCTATCTCACTCACATCCTCAGGGGTGTATCCAATACTCGCAATCAATGGTAGTCCAGCACTCAAGGCAATTGGGTACTCTCGCTCTAGCCAAGTTCCCAGAGGAAGTTCACTCCAGAGTTCGGCATTTAGAATCCCTCTTCTTGAACCAACTCTACCTTCTTTGAGAGCTGCCATATTTGGTCTAGGGACGTCTGCAGGTTTTATACTGACAGTCTTTGCTACAAGGCCTCCTACACCACCTGCAGCAGCATTCAGAAGGGTCATCCCATCTCTTGATGTGGGTCCTGCTGCAGTCAAGATGGGGTTTCTGAACTTAAGTCCTAGGAATTTGACGCTGATGTCGGCCATACAGTTACATATCTACCCGACAACATAAACCATTCTCTCGAAATATCCACTGATTTCTTATGTCGGATTAATCTGACAGATCAATAATTTCCGCAGGAGTAATATCCTCCACATCTATTCCACTCTTCTGAAGTTTGATTATTGCAATCTCATAAGCCTTAAGGACATCTGCCTTTGTGATGTATCCAATCATAATAGTTGGCTTTAGCGGGTCCACAACTACTGCATGTCCCTCATCTCGTTTCATCATTGCTTGTAGTGCTCCATCCATTGTACACCCACGTGATATATGCAAGAAGTCTGGATTCATCAGATCTTTCACCTGAATCTCTCTCCCATCTTCTACCTTTGGCCCCTGAAAGAGATCTTCTGCAATTAAGATTCCAACAACTTTTCTCCCCTCCGTTACTACTGGGAACTTTGTGTGATGCGTAGTATCTATGACTCTGTAGACTTCTGAAATAGTCATATCCGGAGTTAGAATAGTTGGATCCTTGGTCATGATGGATTCGACTTTTATTGATTTCAGTGCTCCAATGTGAGTTCCAGCACTTACATGGACTCCACGACGAGCAAGTTTCATAGTGTAAATACTCTCAGGCTCAATCAATGATGAAACAAAAAATGATGATGATACTGCAATCATCAATGGAAGGATAAGCAGGTAATCACCAGTCATCTCCATGATGATCACAATACATGTTATTGGGGCTCTCGCTGTACCGCCAAATAGGGCTGCCATTCCTACCAGTGCAAATACCATTGCAGTATTCGTTGAAACAATTCCAGGCGCCACGAATGAGAAGATCCATCCCATCGCTCCTCCGAGACCTGCTCCCATGAAAAGAGTTGGAGCAAAAACTCCACCAGATGCTCCAGATCCTAGTGTGAAACTTGTTGTGAGTGCCTTTAGGAGACTGAATATGAGCATAGTTGCCAATAAGACAATGCCTCCAGCTAGTATATCCGGGGTATTAAGTGTCGAATCAATGAAAGCATATTCCACACCCATCACAGCAGGAAAATACGGCTGGTCACCAAATGATCCATGGTATGCAAATGCATTTTCAAAAAATATCGCGATAACACCAATGACTCCTGTTAGGAGACCTCCAATAGTAGGTAATGCATATTTTGAAACTTTGATCTTCTCGAATAAGCCTTCTATAACATAAAAGCCTCTAATCCAGATTACACTGATGACTCCAAGAACTATTCCTAAGATCAGATAAAAGATCAATTCTCCTGGGTTACCCATTGCGAATGCTTGCGGTTGGAATGAAAGAGTGAGTTCACTTCCAAAAAAAATCCTGTTTACCATGTCTGCGCTGGCGGTTGCTACAACACTAGCGAGAATTACAGGGAGAATTGAAAAGCCAAGTATTCCACCAGCAACTACTTCGATTCCAAAAAGAGCACCTCCAAGTGGAGCATTGAATGTTGCAGCAATTCCTGCAGAAAGTCCGCAGAGTAGGAGAGTCTTTGTTTCGTTCTTGTTTAGTCTGAATGTTTCAGCAATTCCAGAACCGACACCAGCACCAATCTGAGCAATTGGCCCTTCTCTTCCACATGAGCCTCCGGTTCCTATTGTTATTGCTGATGCGACGCTCTTGAGGACCGGAACTCGATATCGTATTCTACCAGCACGAAGGACGTATGATTCCATGACCTCTGGTACTCCATGTCCTTTCGCTTCTGGTGCATATTTAACAACAATGACTGCGACAAAAACACCACCAATTGCTGGTGTGATGATCCATCCTATGTTTCCTAAGTAGTAAGGAATATTCAAGAAAATGAAGTAAATTCCGTTAATCAACATCCTGAATATTATCGCTACAATTCCAGTAATTGCACCAACAAGCGCACCTAGAGAATACAGGACAATCTGCCTTTTCACGTCACGTTGTTCAATCATATGAGGGTGTCGCCTTCTGTTTCGATACGAGTAAAAGGAATCCTCTTTTTCGTTGCCCATAGAATCCTATATTAAAGTTAACGTATGAACCGAGTGCTTGATACTACCGTATCATACCTTTTGGTTTAAGTTCATCTATGACAAAGTCAAGTTTGAGTTCTTTTAATTTCATTTCTTTTGGATATCCTGTCTCTCTATCACAACCACGAAAATCGTAATACTCATCTAACATTATATCAAGATCCGGAAGGCCTCCCTTTGCTGGACCTGTTGGCATTGGTTCCGAGAGGAGTCTTGGAGGTAGGGTCTCATCTTTTCTTGTTATTCCGATTCTGTGATTGAACGCACGCCTCAGATGACTGATTCGTTCAGCTGCTGTTCGTA
>CAZMBV010000228.1:0-3085 GCA_964564335.1 uncultured archaeon | reverse complement strand
TTCAGCTACTGGTTTGATGTACACCCCAGTTGCTTATCCCTTAGGCAATCAATCATGCATTGATCAACTTTTAGTCATTAAGTATGGTCAAGACCATGTTACCCTCCTTCAGTCCGAAAACTACTGGGGGTACGAAGTTTCTTTAAACGTATTCAGAAATAACACCGATTGGATTCCAAATTGGAATGTTACAATGCAACTTCATTTTGACTATTCCAAAGATGATGGTTTTCTAGCACATTATCATGGACTAACAAAATATGTTGACTCAGGAGTTGTATTTCAAAATGCGAGTTTGGAACGAGTTGGTCTTGATTGGGAACCTATGACCCCTTACAATGTAACGATTCCCATTTCACAGACTCAAACTATGAATACGGACCTATTGATTATAGGAATGTATACAGCTGCGGGAGTCGCTTGGGTTGTGGTTATCACTTTCATGATATTTGACTATAGAAAACGTGTATCTTCCCATGAATGAATCTCTTAGTATTTCAACAAACAAGTTCGAAGAAGTCGGACCCGAAATGATACACTGCTGTATATACACGTCCTTCGAAAACGGGGTGACATGTGAATCAAGAAACAACCTCAATTGCGATTAGCACAATGGTTTCAATCGAATCTATAAGACAGCAAAACCACTCGGAATGCGTTTCATCGGGTTGGTGTAAAATGGCTTTGGAGTACATTCCAATCTTCGTTCTATTGGTTGTCTTTCTCCTTATAGCAGTTAGAAGGATTGGTAACTTTCGAATCAAGATTTGGCAAGCAATGACAATTGGTGCTGCGGCTGTACTTTTAACAGGTCAGATTAGTCCATTAGATGCCCTCTACTCAATCAACTTCGATGTAATCACCTTTCTATTTGGAATGTTTGTCGTGGGTGAGGCAATGCAGCGGAGTGGATATCTCAGCTCTCTCTCTCGTAGTCTCTTTCACAGAGCTACCAACGTCGATCATCTCATTCTTTTGATTCTCTTTCCGATAGGACTTCTTTCAGCAATTCTGATGAACGATACACTTGCAATTATTGGCACACCAATTGTTCTTGGACTATCTAAAAAACATGGCATCTCCCCCAAGCTCCTTCTGATGACTCTAGCAATTGCTGTCACCACTGGTAGTGTGCTGAGTCCAATTGGTAATCCTCAGAACCTCCTAATTGCAACTTCAGGAGGAGTTGATAGCCCATTCATTTCATTTCTTCAATATCTTGCTCTACCAACAATTCTCTGTTTATTTGTTGCATTTCTCTTCTTACGATTTTTCTATCGAACTGAGTTTCGTACACCTCTCATTGAGAACCAAGATGAAGAGATAATGATTGATGGTCGACTTGTGAAGCTATCCAAACTTTCCTTAGCTCTAGTTATTATTCTGGTTGGATTAAAGATAGTTCTCTTTTTTATTGCTCCTGAGTTCGAACTAAGGTTATCATTCATTGCCATCATTGCAGCTTTTCCTATTGTTGTTTTCAGTAGTAAAAGAGTGGAAATTGTACGCAATATCGATTGGTCCACTCTTCTCTTCTTTGTGTCAATGTTTGTATTGATGGCAAGTGTCTGGCAAAGTGGGGTCTTCCAAGACCTGTTTCTTGAGCTGAATCTGGATCTGACTTCAATCTCAATAATAATGGCAGTTGGGGTCTTCATGAGCCAGTTGATTTCAAATGTGCCACTGGTAGCACTCTTTATCCCGGTACTGTCAACGAATGGGACCTCTCTTGTTCTATCGATGGCTCTTGCAGCAGGAAGTACAATTGCTGGAAATATGCTTGTGCTTGGTGCGGCGAGCAATGTCATCATCATTCAGAATGCAGAAAAACAGGGGTCGACTCTTGAATTCAAAGAGTTTGCGAAAGTGGGTATTCCACTGACACTGATTCAAACATTAGTGTATCTTGTTTTTCTCATTCTTATCCCGTATTGAGTAGATTGATTCTTACAAAGAAAGAATTCGAAGAAGTCGGGCCCGAAGTCATACACTGCAATATCTAGTATATAACAGTCTGAAGAAGAGCGATACTCTTCACGCTTAAGTGTCCGCCTTAGTGATCCAAACTGACGATTTTTGCAATATTGAAATATCTTATTTGAAAATTACAAATCCAAGTAGTATGACTAACAAACATCAAGAACTTCTAAGAGCAATGGGTGAGGGTAAACTCCCTGCACCCCCAATAGCAGAACTAATAGGTTTCAAACTAATCGAAGTTGGGAATGGAAGAATCGTGATGGAGATGAATGCTAGTGAAAAACACTGGAATCCAATGAAGACTCTTCATGGAGGAGTGATATGTGATATTACAGACGCTGCAATGGGTACTTCGTTCTATACTACTCTTGAAGACAACGAATCCTATACAACAGTAGATCTCAACATCAAGTTTCTTAGACAAGTTATCACAGGGAAACTCACAGCATCAGCAAAAGTAGTAAAACGTGGACGGCGCCTAGGTTACATGGAATGTGAGGTTACTAATGAGGATGGAGAACTAGTAGCAAAAGCAACTTCATCATGTTTAGTGTTAAATCAAAAATCGGATATAGAATAACTTACCCTGAATGAATTTGATAGAGCGCACATTCAAATTGTTTTTAGGAAGCTAAACAGTAAGCGCTCAATCTGATATTCACTATTTGAATTTTAAATGCAAAAAAGAGTTCGAGGAAGTCGAACCTGAAGCGATACACAGCTGTATCTAGTATAATCTCAGTTTAACGAAGGAGGGTTGCTTAACCCCCCTTCTTACTACTATTCTTTAGTTCTCATTCTTACTTGCTGTTCCCATTACGTAGGCACCAAAAGCAATAATCCAGGCAAGAATTGGGTTGATTGCCCAACGCTCTAAGGATCCCTTTGCCATTCCGAGAAAAGTTTCTGTTGATCCAAATGGAAGTCCCAGATATGGGATGAACACCATTGCTAGAATAAAAGAGATGAGCCCGAGGATTACTGAAATTATCGACATCGGTTTTATGAGATATGTAAAGGAACTGATAGCCGCAAATCCACCAAACATAATTGCTAGTAGAGTGAACACGCTATGCATGGGTTGCAGATTCGCTGGAAATATTCC
>CAZMBV010000227.1:0-3157 GCA_964564335.1 uncultured archaeon | reverse complement strand
ACTCAGGTCCGAAAATTTCTCTACCATGATGATTTTCTATAGTTCCTGCTTGTAACTGCTAATTGAGAGGGCTTTTCTCAGGATGTACAAGGCGAATATACTGAATCCCACTGCTAGTCCAGCTACAGCTTGAACTAGAATCAAAGCAGCTCCTCCTATATTTAGCAATGTAAGCATTAGATACCAACAAAATGCTGCAATTATACCATGAAAAACGGAGATTGCTAATACTTCTGTTCGATATTTTAACATTCTTGGGAAATTCAAAGAGAGTACTCGACCAGAAGCACCATCAATGATTGCTGTGTATCTCCTTGTTCTATACTTGTATTTGATTTTCCAGATGGGAGTGTGTAATAGAAATAAACCTGTCAACTCATCTATATATTCCCAAATCAAGAATTTAGAAACTTCCCACTTTGCCTCTCGTTTGAATTGATCTTCAACTTGTTTTCTAGCGCTAACCTCTGCTTCCTCTGGGGTTGTTTCAACATCAATGATAGTTCCCTTTCTATCAATGATATATTCCCAATCATAGAATTGTTTTCTGGCTATTGGTATATGATATGTTCGCAAAATCTTTGGCATCATAGTTGTGGCAGGGATTAGCACAAAATTGGTTTCATCAAATGAACCTTCTTCTTCTACAGTGAAATATTTCATCGTGTAATTACTAGCTCTTACTTTCTTACCAAAATCTGGTTTCTTCTGAGTGCCAGTATATTTTGCATTAGACTTTAGTTTAACTATCCAAAATGGCCAATAAGCCAATTCAGCAGACTGAATGGAGATATTTTCTTGAACATCTGAAGGTGCTCCAAGTTGCTTCATTGCTTGTTCAATGACTATCTGTTTAATTCTTTGAGTATCATACTGCAGGTTCATCATATAATGCTCTTGATATTCTTCACCTGTTCTTATGCATGATATTCCACAATACTTGCATGTTGAAAGCACAGTACCTTCCTTGAACTCAACGGTGCCACCACATCTGGGGCATGTCTTAGTATCAAAGGTCACACTCTGAGTCATTGTTCTCTCTCCTGAAATTTAAAAATTGGTGGTGGTTCATCTACTACCTTCCCCCAAGTATTGATTAACACCTGATGGTCTAGAGACCTTCTTAGGTCAAGAAAAGATGCTACAAGCATATAGAAGAACAGAGGGAACATTAATCCCATCCACAAGGCGGTATTGTATGCAACCCATTCTGATTTACCTATTGCAAGAGCAATCACTACAACGAAGATACTAAATCCTAAGAGGACACCACAACCCTTTACAATCCACGAAAACGCTTTGAACCATTTCTTTATTCTCCATTTTCCCGAAACTGGCACTTCTCCTAGAATCACTTCTCTCTGATGTCCTGATATTGCTATACGGTATACCAAATCATTGAAAGAATACAATACAATCCAAAATGGGATATGATAATATAGCACCTGCGAAATTTTAGTTCGCAAATGGCAATCTAGAATTACATCCGTCTTTTTCTTTAGATCTGCTCTAATATCCTCTTTCAATGATTTACATGCTGATACTTCGGCTTCTTCAGGCAATACCTCTGCGCTGAGAATTTCTCCCTCTTTAACCAAATCTATAGAAAAGTCATAACCTCGGACATCACGCTCTTGTATTCCGGAAGCTACACCTCTAATACGTACAATATTCATTCGATTCAAGAGTTCTTTTACTGCGAATTTATCTGAATATCTTCTTGCCAGAACAAAATTGATGAATTCTTTTTCATCCCTCTCCTCAACCTTTTGATAAATCTGATTTGGTTCTCTTTTATAGCCAAAATTGTAAACTTCATACTCTCCAATTACTTTATACATTGGTAACCAGGTAAGTTCAGTCGAAATAACATCAATTTGAAGAACCTCTTCTGTGTTCAGAGTTTCTCTCGACACTTTATCTATCCACCACTTGGATAACTCCTGAACTTTTTCTTCCGATAGAACATTTACTCTTAGTAGATGCTCAACTTCTTGGTTATCGTTGAGAGAAAAGGTGAAACCACAATATCCACATGTGGCAATAACATCATCTGCCCCCAATCTGTATGGCCCATTACATTTTGGACAATTGTATGTATCAATAGTGTCTTCTTCAAAATCTTCAGATACTCCCACAATTACTAGCTCCGACTACTCTTGAATCACTCTTTCGAAAGGGGTGAAAAGAATAAACATTACTTTCATGATGCATGTGATATAGATGGAACTATGTTGAGTCTCTAAAGATGAGAAAACAATCACTCTGTTTTAGCCAAGAATGATCCTCCGCAAATTATTTCCTTTTCTTCGGAAGTCATAAGAATGGTGGGACTTACATGGAACGCAATCTCGAAATTTTCAAGATCTGGCATACAATGCAATTCCTAGATGTCATGAGTGACCTCATGTATATGATGGGTGATCGTGTGTCCATCGAAAATTTGATTCTTCAGTTACGAGCGGATACTAGATACTCAACTTCGGAGAAGATTGCTTATCTGTCAATGAAAGCAATAGAGTACAAGAGGCTTGGCTCTCCAATTGCTGCGATGCACACCTTGTTTGGGGCATGTCAGATAGCTGTGCATCCTGCCATTATTGCAGAGATATATCATCTCATGTTCAGCTATTATCGGCATATTGGAACAGGGAATGTGGACCGTGTCATGAAGGCTCTTGATATTGATCTGAACGTCCTAAAAGCTCCTGAGATGGTTCGATGCAAAGCACAGCTTCAGATCAAACTCGGAGAATACACGGCTGCTGAGGGGACCTTGATGGAGGGACTTGAGCTTGCCCCCCTTGACCAGTCACTGACTAAATTACTTGCTGAGCTCTATGCTGGACTGAAACAGGTCGAGAAGGCAGAGGAATTAATTGATGCATATCTAAAGAAGAAGTCTAAAGACGCTCCAATACTCTTTGTGAAGGCAAAACTGGCCTTCAACAAAGGTGATTTTGACTCCGCACTCAATCTATTCAAAAAGGTCTCCAAGATTGACAAGAGCAATTTGGAATGCAAACTCCTCATTCCTGTAGCGTACCAACAGAAGAATGAGTTGAAACATGCCTTACAATTCATCAATGAAATGATGGTGAATAAACAGCAAGACGATAAGAGCTGGCGTAACATTGGAACTTACTACTCAAATATC
>CAZMBV010000226.1:0-3249 GCA_964564335.1 uncultured archaeon | reverse complement strand
AAAATGGGAATGAGAAAAGGTTCTGATAGTAATGACTGATCACAAAAAACGTAGTGAAGGATTAAGCACTCTTACAGCAATTACTTTTGCAGTTGGTACGATGATTGGAGCTGGTGTATTTGTTCTGAGCGGATTAGTTGTCAATATTGCAGGCCCAGGTGCCATATTTTCGTATGCAATTTGTGCAATCCTAGTAACATTTTCAGGATTATCATACGCAACACTTGCTAGTATATTCCCAGAGGATGGTGGAGGCTACCTCTACGCAGAAAAGATGCTTGGTAAATATCCAGGTTATTTAGCAGGCTGGATTATGTACATCGCTCAACCTATTATATTATCATTTGTTCTGCTAGGCTTTGGTATCTACCTGAATCTACTGCTTTCAACTGCTATTGATCCAAGGATTTTCGCGGCATTAGCTCTTATATTAATCACAGTTTTGAACATAAGAGGTATTGCGGAGGCAGGTAGTTTTGAACTTGGTGTGGTCGTCACTAAAGTATCAATCTTAATTATTTTCTTCTCTGTTGGGATTTTGCATCTGCAATCGTCAGTTTTCAGTCCATTTCTCCCCAATGGATATGATGGAGTATTTCAAGGTGTAACAATGGTCTTTTTTGCCTATATGGGATTCCAAGTAATCACAATGATGGGAGGAGAGGTCAAAAAATCAAGTAAAAAGGTCCCGCAAGCAATGTTAGCCTCTATTGTGATTGTTGCATTGATTTATTTTGGAGTAATACTTGCGCTTCTTGCAGCAAACCTTCCAACCTACGGTAGCGAGAGTGTGTTTGACGCCGCATTGGTCTTGATTGGACCTATTGGAGGTGTTATTGTTGCGCTGGGTGCAGTTCTATCCACTCTATCTTCAGCAAATGCACTTACTGCGGGTGCCTCAAGAATAATAATGGAGATGGCAGTTGAGAAACAGATTCCTGGAAGGTTTGCAAAACTTAGACATGACCAACCGACAAACGCTATTATTGTAGGATCAATTGTTGCCATGATGTTTATACTCTATGGGTCGCTGGACGCAATTCTGGGGCTCGTAAATATAGCCATGCTTATTGCAATGTTCTTTGTCAATGCTAGCGCATTTGTTTTGACCCGAAAAGAAAAATATCTCGAAACAAAAACGGCGTACTTCAAAATTCCATTCGGGCCCCTTTTCCCTATCCTTGGAGCTCTGTCTTGTATTGTCATCTCACTTAGTATAACACCGCTAAGTATTATCGTGGGATTCATTGCACTTTTGTTAGGCACTATTCTTTATGCGATTGAAGATACTCCCGAAGGACAGAAAGAGGTAGAAAAAATCGCTGTGGTTCTGAAGCGAGAAGGGCTCATAGAACATACCTCAGTTTCTGACACAGAAAAGTGAGATTGGAATAATGTTGATGTTTGAATCTGACTGCATTCAATCAGTAGACGCTGTGATGAATCTATGACTAAACAAATAGTAGCGATTGCGATTATCATCATGGTTTCCTTTATGGGTAGTATTACAGCGATACTGTTTTTCACAGGTGCCAATTTTCCAGAGAGAACAGCTTCAGTACCCCTTGAGGACGATTTCGATACAAGTTTTTGGAATCTGACTGATACATATATTGTACCAATCGATGTGAACAACCACTCATCGAAGAGTTCGACAATCGAGTACCAAAATATGACTGTATCAGTTAATGAATGGTATTTTGATTATTTTAGCGAAGAATTCAGAGGAATTGACGTACGAATCAATTCGGTAATATTAACTAGACAAAACCTTATGGCACCAGCTCCTGCGATTCTATATCTTCATGGTTATGGTGAGCAATATGCAGAGTTTATTGAGATATTGAGGGAGTTTGCTGCTGCGGGGTATGTGGTCATGGGAATAGACCAACCAGGTTCAGGTAACTCAACAGGATTTCCGACTTTAAGTCCATTTACATTCTTGAACGTAAGCAATGGACCTGAAGACTCAAGTCTTTATCACTCAGTTTGGGCAGCTTCTCGAGCAATAACTGTTCTCGAATCACTTTCCCAAGTGCGAGATGACGCTGTGATTGTAGCTGGAGATTCTATGGGTGGTCTAGTGACATTCCTAGTTTCAGCTATTGATTCTCGTATTGACGGATCAATCCCCATGATGGCTGCAGGTAATTTCCTTAACACTATCACTTCAGGATCGCTTCTCAACAGTGTAATTGTACCATCATATTATCTAGGTTCTACTGAGATGAACAACCTGATCAAATGGTTCGATCCGATTGCATATGCAAGCTTACTTACTAAACCAGTGCTCTATATGTTTGGTACCGAAGACCAATTCTTTCCAATCACTTCAATGATGGATACAATACAGGCAATAAATGCAGACCTTACCTTGAATATTGTTCCAAATTGGGGTCATGCGTTTCATCTTCGATGGAGTCGTGACATAATTAGTTGGATTGCAAATCACTTTGAGGTGGGTACGTCATTGCCATTAGCCAGTGTTTCTTTCGAGAGCCAAGTGACCATTCAGGGAAGCGGAATTAAGATTGATGTGGAAGCAATTAATACTGAAAAGGTATTCTTATGTTGGAGATCAAGCGAGCCAGGGGCAGTTTGGTTCGTTACTGAGCTGTATGAATCTAGTGAAACTCACTCAGGCACCTATACCGGAATGATAGTACCATTAGTTATTGGAAAAGTTTCCTTTTTTGTCATCAGTGAACAAATAGATTCGACGCAAATATCTACAGAAGTGTTAGTTGGGAATGCAGGCTCAGTCTTTTTCCCATTTGTCCTCGTAGTTTCTAGTCTAGGCATTGTATCACTTCTCTACTTCAATATATGGGAACCAAAGAAGTTCCATTTTATTAGAGAGATTCCTTATATCATTGGAATTGTAACTCTTAGCGCAGGTTTTCTGTTACCATTTATTACGATTGAGGGGAGAGCAGGGCTTTCCGTTTTTGGATTCATTGAATTATACGGGGAGAGTTTCTTACTTGGAGGATGGTTTTTGCCAATAGTGCTTACAGGAATTTGCTTTGTAATAGCGCTATCAGCATTTAGACACAGATTTCAATTTCGAGCCGCCATTATGGTATGGTTCCCGATACTTCTCGTAGTTATCGGTCTTTATCTAATCTTCAGCGGTGTCTTTTCCTATTTTGGAGATATTCTCACAATCAGAACAGGAATCGGTGCAGTCGCTCTAATCGGTGCTATTCCTCTAATGCTAATCTTAGATAAATATAGAAAATTACGGTT
>CAZMBV010000225.1:0-3253 GCA_964564335.1 uncultured archaeon | reverse complement strand
TTCCAGTCATCGGTTTCGATGTATTCTTTCGCTCGTTTCTCCAAGTCAGAGACCACTAGTGTGACTATGACTTCCTCAGGCATTGATTTTGAGATCACCAGGATATTAATATCTACAAAATCGGTCTTATTGTCAGTAGACTGGGTCAACAGTTGCATTAAATTTGGTTGATCCAATCATCGATCTTCTGTCTTGGACACTTCCATCTCTGGAACTTTGAATCCCACAGGTTATGCGGAAAACCCCACGTTCCAGATACTTGAAGACTTAGACACCCAATACTAACATCCGTGTTCAACCTCTCTAATGCTGTAGCCAGTCCATAACTACCTCCCTTTGGAAGATATACAATCAATAGTAGTTCTTCCTTTGAAGAAAATGAAATAATACTTCTTGGAAGTCTAAGCGACCACGCTGCTATGGTCTTGCTAACATCATTCTTCTTGCAGTAAATGATTGCATTTTCATTCAACCCAATATTGTGTATTTCCCAAGACTTGGCTATGAGACCATTCTCTCTTAGTTTGTGTAGCTTTTCTGCAATTCGATGTTGGCCAACTCTGAGTTCAGAACGAATTTTTGAAACTGCGGTTATTCTTCTTCCTATGCAATCAATTATTTTCATGTCAAGATTATCAAGTTCAATTTTTGTTTTATTCTCTGGCGTGTCAATCCTAGGTATGGATGATGCTAAACCATCTAATTGAATTCGTTGCAAGTGAATCATGAGTAGTTCCCATGGTATTTCCCACTTCCCTTCCTTTGGCACATAATAATCAAAGCAGCTGGAAACTCCAGAGGAGTGAATCCGATGAAGTTGAATATCAAATCCTAATTCCTCTATTCGTTTCAACCCTATTCTCAATAACTGCAAGCTCTCTTTATTCTCAGGTATGCACAGAGTTGCCAGAGCAATCCATGGTCCAGATACAACTCTCCTGTACGCATAGAGAAATGGACAATCTTTGATTAGATTTAATGGGTCCAGTTCTGAAACTCCCCTTGAAATAAGAAGATGATACATATTAATTCCAATGCGTGAAAATGGAGCTCTATAGTATCTCCCGAGAATTCTTTGTTTTCGCATCTGTGAGATCTTTTTAGATGTCCACTCTTCGGAAATATCGATTTTGTCTGAAAGTTGTTTGACCTGAATATCTGGTTCATCAATAAGAGCTCGGACTAATTTCAACTCTGTTGCATCTAATGTAGTCTCAAAATTTCGACCTCGGATTAAGAAATATTCTAAATAGTCTTCAAATGACAGTGGAATCTGATTTTTCGCTCTATGCGTAAGCTCACGAATGAATGTATCTAATCCGCGCTCACCAGAAACAGATTGCAGCCATCTGTATCCATCAGATGAATAGTATTCTGCTATTTGAGATACTTTCATAGGTGGTGAATATTTAGACCAAATATCTTCCCACTTGGCTCTTACTTTCGCATCTACAATCCTTCGCCTGGCAAACTCGAAAGATAAGTCATCAATGCATTCCTTGCAAAGCAAATCTGAGGGTAAAATGCTCTGAAGGCACAGTTTAGCTATTATGGTTGGGAGAAGTTTTTCGAAATCAGGTAGTTTTGAATTGACTATAATAGAACCGTCTTTCAAAATTCCCGGTTGGTATTCCTGCAATTCATCTTCATCAGTTGAGAGATAAACAACAGGAATCACTTCACGCTGTTTTAAATTATACAAGACTTCAATCTCTCTACAGGTCTCTTTCCATATTTTCGATACCTCTCTCATCTGGGCATTGCTCATCTCTCGCATAGGTCTCTATCTACTCCAGATGTTTCCTTGTCGAAAGGTTTTGAGATTGAACACAATTCTACCGAGATTCGTTATCTCCACCCTAGTCTTTGTACCATAGTCTCTTCGAATGATATACCCCGCATCCTCAAGGTCGTTCAGATGCTTTGAGATAGAACTTGCCTTGAGATCGGCTCTTGAACCAAGCTCTCTCTGTGTATCGACTGAACCTCCACACTCTTCGAGTTTTTGCAGAATTAGCTTCTTTGGTTCAGTCAGAAGAGCTACTGAAACAGGTTGCACTTTGATGATATCCCCCTTCAGCTCTGCTCCCGGATCCTTCACAAAGTAGACTGGTGAGTCTGTGAAGAGTGCTGCTAGATACAAGGCGCTTGTCATGATTCTCGTTCCACAAGAGCCATTATATTCAATATTATAGTCTTCATGCTCTGCCACAATTTCAAGGATTTCAGAGAGCACCTCGTAATACTCCCATGGTTGAACCTTGCTTGATATCACTGGGACCTGCTTTTCCCCAAGTCTCTTCTCAAGACCTCGTAGATACTCCTTATTTTCATCTGTATAGATTATCGCAACCTTATCTGCCCCACGTCTCGTAATCACATATTCAACCAATATGTTCTGATGTAGTCCCAACGTGGCGATATGAAGTCTTTTCCTCATCTCAACCACAACAAGAGCATAATCGAACTACTGCATAAACTTTCGGTTTTTCAGTCAAGTTTCCGTTTTTGAGTCAATTTTCCATTTTTCCTTCAAATTGTGGCGTTCTGATTTCTCAGTCTTTGATACATAGGTAGCATGAGGAATATGATTACCAATTCAGATCCTGGTGAAGGAAATCCCGATTGGCCTTGGCGTCCCAGCTAGGCCAAAGAAACTAAACAAGTAGCTTAGGCTACTAGTCTAATCGAGTGTTCGAGTTTCTTTATGAACACTCAAGTTTCTCTTTTTTTGTTTTCACTCATGGTATGAAAGATGCTCTCTTTTTTGATTCTTGTTCATACTTGTTACTCGGATTTGGTTTCACGACGAGTAAACTGCTCTAGAAGTGCCGTAAATCGGACCTCTACGGCTTTTTACTCCCTCCCTGTTGTTATATAATATCGATTGCGTATCAATTCCTCACAGAAGGAATAGTATCGCTCATGTGGTACTGGAAATCGTAGTGGGGGGCTACGGAACTACTCCTCCAGTCTCTCATGGCAGGGGGGCTAGGAACTCCCTCGGAATCTGAGTCCTTCTAGAACTTGGATATTCCGAGGGGTCCTAGAAATTGTGAGGACTCACGAATGAGATGAAGAATGAAAACTCGGTTGAATTGCAAACATCCTTACTATGTGAGGTAACCTGCAATTTATAATATAATCGAATAAGATATATTAGTCAACATGTCTTGAAAATCAGGTGGTGGAAAAGGTGGGACGAGTAACACAATATATTACACTAGCCATTTTTATGCTACTATTTACTTCA
>CAZMBV010000224.1:0-3312 GCA_964564335.1 uncultured archaeon | reverse complement strand
TGCTGAATTTCGATTGATGCCATCGTCAAAGGCGGTCACAAAGAATTGTGCTTGGGCTCCCTCAGACACTGGGCCAAAGGTAGCAACCCACCTACCCCCTGCGATACATAGGCATGCATAGAATGACATGTCTTGTATCAACCACTCCTCACCGTCTAATGAACTTGAGAGTTGAGCATTGGAAACACCTGACCGGTCAATACAATATATCACAACACTGATGATGTCTCCAGCAACAGGATTTACAGGAAGAACATCTACTTCGTAGATTAAAGGACCATCAACGTCTTCAAAAACAGCATTCACCACGATTCCTGTAAGAAGTATCATCAAGATTGAGCCAACACAGATTAATTTCGTTTGATTCTTCATCTTGATATCACAGGTCCTAGGAATCATCTGTTGTATACCACCACTGATAAGCTCTATACATTCTTTTCGTATTGGTAAGCAAAATAAGCTAACAATTCTTGAAATTCAATTAAGGCTTTAATCCGATCGATTTCAGCGGAGTGTCTAAGCAAAATTCCCTGTCTATTCTCCAAGAGTTGCTTTTGTTATCAAAGGTTTCTGCCCACAATCCATAGACTTGAGAGTGTTTGTAATCAATAATTAAAATCTCATAACTCTTAGTAAGCTTCCACACAAATGATACAAGCTCTGAAAGATGAGCAGATGGTAGCTGGGATACTGATGTGGAGGTTGATGGACACGATGAGTGCATTGTTTCTTGGGACGCACGCGCAGTTGCCGACACATACATGGCTGGCAAGTTTGCCGAGATGGAATCTAATCACATTGCTGCAGTCTATTGTAGTTACCACTCTGGTGGAATGTATGATAAAGCCTCTGAGACTCGTGCTGGTGTTCTATACATCGGTGCAGTGGAAGCTGATCAATATGGTGGGGGCTATCTTGAATTGGAGAACACACTATTCTTCTATTACTTCGGTGATCAAGGTATACTCAATGGTCCATACAACAATCTACAGGATGCATTCTGGTACGCTAGACCTATCGTCATTGCTGAGCAGCCTGATAGCTGCCCAATAATGCTAGATCTCTATGACGCACCTTTCTATGTGAAGTGAGGGCTTAACGCCTTCCTTCTCTTTCTTTTTTTCATTCGGAAATGTATTCTCTACCTATTATCCCCCGATTACCTGAGAATATATGCAATAATATCCATCAATCTGTATGGCTCTTAGTGAAACTTTGATTGGGCTTTTCATTGGTCTGATTGTTGCAGCATCTGTTTACTTGATTATGAGAATGCAACTTCGTCATAGAATTGCTATGGTCGAAAAGGAGTTTCGGTTAACATGGGCGGAACAGGAATCTTCTGTTAGACGGGATGCTACGGATAGAAGTCGATACGTCATCAAAGGAAAGATTGCAGAACATATGGTCCCACTAGTACCCCAAGTCTTCAAGCATAATCCATCTGATGCGCGTTTCATAGGAGCTCCTATTGATTATCTCATCTTTGACGGTTATACAGCAGTAAAAGACGGGGAATCTGATGAAGAGATTACGGTCGTTCTTGCAGATATCAAGACTGGAAATGCTACACTGAATCGTACAGAACGCAAGATCAAGGAAGCCGTAGAAGAAGGACGAGTACGGTGGGAAACCATTCACATTGATTTCTAGGTGTCATCTTGCATTGCGATGAATAATGCTCTGATGAACTATCTAATATGTAGACATTGCACAATGTCGTGATTTCACCTACGTTTGGAAGAAAGAGTCAGAAGTGATCATTCGCAAAAACAGTCTTTCATGATAGCTCGGATTACTGCGTCATTGAGCATTTGCTCATCTGGAAGACCTGTAATTCTTGAATCACATATTTTGATTGTTGGAAGCATGGAAACATCGTCTGTGCCACACCCACAATCATCACCAGATTCCACATCCACTTCAATAATTGCACTGGAGGGAACACCAAAACTAGATAATGCCTCTTCAAGGATTTCAGCTGCGGGATCACAGAAGATACACTGTTCAGTCTTGTACATAATAACACAGCTACATTTTCCGCAGGGTGTAGTATTCTGTACGCCTGACATAGTTTCTACCTCAGCTTTCATGAGTCATCACTTAAAGTCTAGAAGTACAGACGTGACTCTAGAAGTGTTATCATAATCCATAAGTCTATGAAAAACACTCAGGGTGGCCCGCACTCTCAATCCTAATATCAATTAATATGTTATAACTGTAATTTGTCGGTATTATATTGAAAAGGTCAACCCAGTTTGAAAGAAAGAAACAGGTTACGTGAAACTAAACCCCTATTATATTGAAAGTGAGTAAAATCTGTACCTTAGATTTCAGATAATTGTCCGGTTATCTATCATCACATAAGAACGAGGTGAAATGAGATTACACCCTCAAGAAATTATATTTTCATTCTAATTCTTATCATATCTGCTGCATTACTACCTTCTGGGACTGTGGCTGCTGAGATTAGTGAAGAGCTACCCAGTATCGTTAAAGTAACTGTGCCATCTATTCCTCGTACGTGGGATAATGTATCCTTACTGTACGATAATCAATGGCATGATTCAGCAGAGGTTGATGAAGAAATAAAAAATATTCATTCAAGTGTACCAGACCTTGTTGATATTGAAGTAATTGGTCAGAGTTACCAAGGTAAAAACATAACGTGTCTTCGAATCACGAATGAACAAAACACAGTTCAGAAAGCCCAGACCTTAGTTGTTGCCCACCATCATGGTCGAGAACAAGTAACTGTAGAGATGGCGCTTCGTTTTGTTCTACGGTTGCTCAATGGTTATGGTGTAGATACCACTTTGACAGAGTATATTGATACACAGGAAATCTATGTTATCATGACTATTAATCCAGATGCTCTCGATGTTGTTGTCAATGAAGGAAATCACTGGTTGAGGAAGAACCTTCGCCCCTATGATAATGATGGGGATGGATTATTCGGGGAGGATGATGTGGATGATAAGAATGGCGATGGTTACATCTCTGAATACGATGTCTACATCAAAGACTATCCCGAAGAAGTTCCTGCTATCTATGATATTGATTATGCCTATTACGAAGGAATCGACAACGATGGTGACGGTTTATTCAACGAGGATGAGGTTGGACTTGTCGATCTGAATAGAAACTATCCAACTTTTTGGGAAGATGGTAATACGGATGTCCTCACCCAAGAATATCGGGGTACTGCTCCGTTCTCGGAACCTGAAACTCAAGCATTCAGAGATTTTGCTCTCAACCATACTTTTGCCATGGCATACTCTCTTCATTCCGGAATCAATGCGACCTATTTTC
>CAZMBV010000223.1:0-3331 GCA_964564335.1 uncultured archaeon | reverse complement strand
TTGTGGGACCAGTATAAGGGGACATTATGGCATATCGATGAGAAAATGAACCTGCTTGAGAAAGCTTTGGTTTCGTCTAATAGAGACCTCGGTAGTCTCACTCCTGACGTGAAAACGTCAATTAGGTCATTGAAACAGGGAGCAGTAGAATCAGCTCATCAAACAGCGGTTCTGGGTGGACCAGCATACATACTCAACAAGCCAGTAACCGCGAAACGAATCGCAGAATTATGTGCTGAAAAGGATGTTGATCTTTCAACATTCTTTTGCGTTGCAGACTATGATGTTGTTCAATCAGAATTAACCAATGTCCGCATTCCCGTATTTGGTCAAGGAGGAACACTGGTGAGTATACCAGTTCCACAAGGGTTCGAACATTCACCAGTTAATGTACTACCACTCCCAGAAAGTGACTGGTATACCCAGATAGAAGATGAGATACGCAATAGTTACAGACCTATGTTCAAACCACTTGAAGTAACAACTCGGAGTCTATTTGAAGAGCGACTCGAACACGCCCTTTCGATTACAAGATGGAGCTTTAACAATTCATCAACATTTGGGGAATGGGTAAAACGAATTCTAGGTAGATTATTCAATGTAGAAGGAAATCTCGGAGTCCCACTTGTTTCAGCCTCGCATCCAATGATTCGAGAACTTCTAACGGAAGGTTTGGAATTTCTCCTAGCGCGAGAAAATCGTGAACTATTCCTGAAGACAGGAGACCAGATTACCACTGAGATCATTGATGCAGGATTCGATCCAGGTATGGGTAGAAGAGACCAGGATTATGTGCCATTCTATTATGAATGTACGAATAAAGATTGCAATAGTGCCCGAACAGAACTTCATTATTCAGAGCAGGGGAATACAGTATTGCTCACCGGGAAATGCCCCTCTTGCTCAGAACCGATTGAGATTGAAACATCTGCAGATAGCCCGTATCTTGGAGAAGTCGCAAAGAACCTTTCCCTAAGGGTCGACTCAAGACAGATGGCTATTGATACTATCATCCCAACGATTGTACATGTTGGCGGTCCTGGAGAAGCTGCATATTATAGTCAAGTCATTCCTGCAGCAGAGGTAATGGCAATTCCGTTCCCGCTATTTGTTAGATATCCTAGAGTCTACTTCAACACACCTTGGAACGAGAGTTTAGCACGAGAGTTAGAAGAGAAAGGAAATACCGTTCTTCATAGAGGAGAAATGTTTAGTCTTAGTGGAAAGGTTTCCAGATTTAGGAAGAAAGGTCGTTTTGATGAGATGAATGACGCATTGTCCAATCTAAGTACACTAATTCTCGAAACACACTCCAAACTCAACAAAGAGCATGATGAACTAGAATCAGAGATTGAAGACAAGAAAGGAAAAGATGTTGCAACTCTTCTTGATCACAAGTTTGATTTAGAGCGATATCTAAGTTGGACTTTTGGTCAATTCGCAGAAGGTAAATTGGGGCAGGAATCATCATGGTCATGGATCGAGTGGGCAATCAACGCAGGTTTTGGAGATCTCTTTGGGCCCTACGAGAGAGCATATGTTGGTCCAATGAAGAATGGAGCAACGATGTTTGTCAATTTTGTAGTATAGAAGAACATCGGGAATATATCCCGATGTTTCAATTGACTTACCCTAATTCCTTTGTTAGGAGCTTGCCTAGTTTTTCTATGCCTTCAGCAATCACTTCTTTTGTTGCATAGGAGAACCCTAGACGCATGGTATTGGGTTCGGGTACACTGGGAATGATATCATTACCATCCTCACTAATTCTGTGGCCCGTGATTGGATAGAATGGCCCACCTGGTACGTAAAGAACATCATTAGGAATTGCTACCCGCTCCATAAATTCGCTAGAGTTGAAATTAGGATCATCACTCTGCCACCAGATGAAGAAACCACCTGTAGGATCAGTTCTTTCACCTGCAGGGAAGAATTCGTCCATTGCCTTAGCCATTGCCTCATAGCGTTCTTGATATGCTGGAACGCTGACTTTCATGGCTTGGTCAATGTATTTGTCATAGTATTCATTCAAGATACGTTGAAGCAAAGTTGATGTACATAGATCAAGGTAGCCCTTATCCTTGAGAACTTGGTCACGGACGTTGTCAGGCATTACAGAATATCCAACTCTCAAGACTGCCGCTTCCTTGCTACTGGTCCCCAAGTAAGCAACTCGATTATTTGCCTTGTCCAAAGTCTTGATTGCTTTAGGATTCTTCTTGAATTGTATCTCAGCATATGCTGAATCCTCTAACAGTAGGATGTCGTGTGTTTCACATATATCAAAGAGTGCTTGACGTCTATCCCACGGTAATGTAGTACCCTTTGGATTATCACTATCAGGTACAACATAAAGAAGATCGGGAACCTTTCCGAACTTTATCTTTGAAAGATGAACAGCTCGTTCTACTTGCTCGGGAATGATACCATCGGAATCTGTGTCTACGGTCAGTACTCTCGCTCCAAGTTTGACAGCAGGAACAAGAAAACCTAAGTATGCAGGGGACGGTGTGATAATCACATCTCCAGGGTCAATTAGTGTATCAAGCAGAGCATACAATGCTTGTTGAGACCCATTAGTAATTGAAACGTGGTCCCATTCTTCCTCGGGATCAATTGGAATATCTCGAACATCAGAGAGCCTTTTCGCTAAAGTCTTGAGGAACCAAGATTGCCCTCCTGTAGGGCCATAATTAAAATCGTCAAGTGCCATTTTGGTATCTTTCTTATATTGCTGAGCAAGGTCTGTCATAATATCTGCAAAGATATCAGTAGGTATGATACCTGGTTTCCCACCAGCAAAATAATATTCCACTTTATACTTGAGTAACGCTCGAATTTGAGACTCCTCAATAAAAGACGTCCATGTAGCAAAGCTATAGCCGCGTTCATTTGCCAATAGTAACTACTCCGAAGAATGGTACACTAGTCAGAAGCATGCACACTTCTGTACATGATTTAAAATCATCTTCCTTTAACCGTTTCTGATATGACATAGCTTAAAAGACCATAATTGGGCTGCAGTGTACACTAGTGTTCGTCCAAATAGTGCACATTTTCACAAATTGATCTACTGAATCTCAGCTGCAATGGAAGCAGCAGCAGCGGAAGGATCAGGTGCCTCAACTATTGATCGAGCAGCAATCACGAAGTTTGCACCAGCATCAATGGCAGCACGAGCACTTCCTCCTTGAGCGCCAACGCCAGGACAGATTATTGGAATCTCATCACCCAACACGGCACGAATCTCTTGAATCTTTTCAGGATAAGTTGCTCCAACTATTATTCCATCAACATCCCAGAGGCGAGCCTGCCTTGCAAATCGCATATA
>CAZMBV010000222.1:0-3406 GCA_964564335.1 uncultured archaeon | reverse complement strand
TCAAACTCAAGGCTTGAACAAGAGCTTTGGCTCTGTTCAGGCTGTTAGAAATCTGGACTTAGAAGTCTCCTCTGGTAGCAGGTTTGGATTCCTCGGTCCCAACGGGGCTGGGAAAACGACCACAGTACGTATACTCTCTGGACTCCTAAAGCAGACCAGTGGCACAGCCACAGTATGTGGATACGATGTCAACTCATCACGAGATGATATCAAGGCTATAACTGGTCTGCTCCCCGAATCTCCTGGATTATACTCAAAGCTATCAGCAGTGGAATTTCTAGAGTTCATAGGAGCATTAAATGGAAAGAGCGGCGAAGTTCTGAACAGGCGTATTGATAGTCTATTGGGAATGCTTGGATTAGAAGGACGACAGGACGATCTTCTGGAATCATACTCTTCGGGAATGAAACAGAAAGTATTGGTCGCATCAACACTTCTACATGAGCCAAAACTAGTATTCCTCGATGAACCCACTTCAAGACTTGATCCCGCAGCAAGTGTGCTGGTAAAAGATCTAATCCTTGCATTGGCTGAGGAAACTGAAACTAGTTTCTTCATTTGCACACACCAGACCTCATTTGCTGAAGATGTCTGTGACAGCATTGGTATTCTTAATGAAGGAGAACTTGTTGTTCATGGCGCACCAAATGACATCATTGATTCATTGAAAGTTGATGATCTTGAGGATGCATACTTGAAGATTGTTGGTGGACACGTAGACAGAGAAGCCCTTCTTGCATGGAGGTAATACAAGTGGTTCGACAATGGCTTGCAATTGCAAAGGCTGAGTACTTGGTTCTCTCTGCAAGCATGAGACCACATAGGCGAGCGTACCTGGGAGTTCTTACTTCTATAGCTTTCATCTGGGCAGTGATTGGAGCTCCTATATTGATTGGTGGACTAATTAGTATGATAATCCCCATGGTAACACTCCAACCTCTACTTCAAGTGATATTTCCTGGTCTCATGCGTACAGTAGCATTGTTCCTCTGGATTGTACTTCTGTTGTTCCCCCTATCCTACGCGCTTCAAGAAATCAATATTGGTCAATGGGAAATCTTCCTGTCTAACAATGTTAGGACACGAAGCATCTTGGCTGGAACCTTCTTCGGTAAAATACCACTATTCGGTTTGATTGTGATATTCCTTGCGCCTCTTCTGATTACACCCTTAGTATTGGCATTTGAAGTCAATCTAATAGGTCAGATTCTGATCTATGGCGTAATCACGTTGATGTCTTTAGGCACAATATGGTTCTCCAATTTCATAACCAGTATCATTCAAGCTAGATTAGGTGACTCATCTCGAGGTAATGACATAGCAAAAGCTCTTGCAATGGTTGTTGCAATAGTAGTCATCATCCCGATGTACGGTTTGATGTTCTTTCTACCAACCATGTCAGAGATGATGGGTATGAATGCATTTCTGGTTCTGCCCTCAACATGGTTTGCCGATACTATGAGTTGGTTTGCAGTTGCATTCAATGGAGTAGGTCTAACAGGCTCTCAAATCATAGGATTTGGAAGTATCTTACAATTAGATATGCTAACTAGCACTGTTCTAATGAGCGGTTTTGTACTAGCAACTATTGGACTTGCTTTGGGAATGTCTGATAGAGTCTTCACAATAGAAGCTGGTGTTCGCACAGAGGTTGTTACTACTGTTGGTAAAGAGAATCTTATTCTACGCGGTGTGCGAAGACTAGTTCCGGGTCCTTTTGGAACATTAATGGTTACAAACTTCAAGGACTTCATGCGAAAGGCACAGAACCTCTCTAAGATCTTCTATGGCGTAGTTTTAGCGGTAATATTGCCAGTACTCATAATGTCTATGGATTTCGAAGATTTCCAACTCAGTGATATGTTCATCACTATAATTGCAATGATGGCACTTGTAGGTGCAATGCCTTTTGCAGGGGCTGGATTTCTTGAGAGTAAGGATCAACTTTGGATCATCCAAGGCGCTCCATCAGGTGCTTCTAGGTTTGTGAAGAGTCGAATAGTCACTCAAGCAATGATTGGAATTATCCTAATCCTGATACCCTCAACTATAATGTGGTTCTTGATTAAGATGACTGTTACAGAACTCCTAGCGATAGTCGGTATAGGCTATATGGCAATATTCGGAGGCATGTTGGTATCGACTGGAATTACCGCTGGAAATCCCAACTATGAGGATACAAAGTCACCTGCACATCAGACAAATGTCATGGTATCAGTTATGATTGCAGAATTTACCATTATTGGGGTTATGTTTGTCGATATATTTGCATCAATCGCTCTCAACATCGATTTCTTTGGAATCATGGAAAACGTCTTTGGTCCTGGAAATATGATGATTGGAATGTCATTCCTTGGAGTGCTTGTGCAATGGATGGTCGGTGGCATTCTTGTCTGGACCGGGATTCGTAAGCTCTCTAGTCCCGATAATTAGACCAAGGCGGTATAATTGCGGGGATAACTCAAACATAGTACAAAGATCGATAATTTGGTGACTAACACCAAGTTTCGATCCTTCTTCTTTCTTGCTAACCTTGGCAATAATCGATAAGCGAAGAAGAGACTCTCGAGTATGGAATTACTTCAAAGAATGTATGACCATACTGCGGTCATACTTCTTGTCTAAGAATCCTCTCTCATAATTAGAATAGATTTCAACACTACTGAATCCAGAATCTTTGAATATGGTCTTCATTTGGTCATGTTTGAGATTGAGAACCTTCTGAGTGGACACTTCCGAAATCCATTCTTCACCATGTTTCTTGAATGCTGACATCACAAGAGTTGATGAAAAGGGATAATCTGTGTGTTCAAACATTCTTCCGAATGTAATCTCTTCTCCGTTGCTCAACTTTCCTACTTTAGTTGGAAAATTCCTAAATCCCGTCCAATGAATCTCTTCAAAATTGAGAACTTGAGATACAAATGACCCTCCGTCATTAAGCAGATGGAAGACATCCTTCACAACCTGCTTCAATGTGTCTATATCATTTAGAAGAGCTAGAGAATTACCGAGACAAATGATTAGGTCGAACTGTCCTTCAACTGCATCTTTGACTCTCTCCATATCTGCCACAATGAAATCAGGGGTTACACCCTGTTCTTTTGCATGATTTTCTGCTGCTAGGATCATACTCTTACTGGAATCAATTCCAATGACCTCCGCGCCACGAGCTGCTAGAGAAACAGAATGTCTGCCACTTCCACATGCCATATCTAAAACACGAGGTCTCTCTGTATTTTCAATGAGGGAAAGAATGAATGGCATCTCACGTTTGAGTCGAGATTCCCAGTCAATCGTATTATCATAAACTAAGGAGATATCATCAAAGGAACTCATTGAAATCTTGTCTTTTTGATTGTGCCTCGGTAATCAACCTTTTCTAATGCCCTGATTAGCTAAATCA
>CAZMBV010000221.1:0-3447 GCA_964564335.1 uncultured archaeon | reverse complement strand
ATATTCTGCACAGGGACTCATAAAGCGAACAACAGAGTGGAGAAAGTATCATTCAGCAGTTCATACTTCTACTCTGGAACTTGCTGAAATTGCAGGAAAAGTCAAACCGAAACTACTCATTCTATACCATCAATTATTCATGAACCGGACTGAAGATGAGTTGCTGCAAGAAATCACCGAACTATATGATGGCAAAATTGTATCAGGAAAAGATCTGGATATATTTTGATCATTAGTCTGAGCAGGAAAATGGATAAAAGCTACAATATGTCAATGCTGCATTGTACCTTGTCAGGGGTGGATTCATTGTATTCTAATGAAGATGATCTGTGGGAAGAGGAAGATTGGGATGACGATGAGTGGGAAGATGACGATGACCTATTACGTTCTATATTGAATGCAACTTACTTAACACAAGTAGACCAATAATCAGGGATTGAAGATACGATGGTAGCCAAGATAGAACCACTCTCAGAATCAAATATTGAGGATGCCCTTAAAATAATATCAGAGGATTCTTTATCCAATATTGTTCTGATTGCAGATTGTACGCAACTGCGAGATTGGTGTGATGTTAGAATTCTAAAAAACAATGAGCGAATCGATGCGATATTCTCACTCTATAGCGATTTGGATTTCTTAGCTACGGCGTTCTGGTGTCGCAGTACCCAGTTTCTTAGGGAGATTATGGCGGACTATTCAGATCAGCTCGTTGGAAAGGAGTTCATTGCAATCTGCACTGAGGAACAATTGGCTCAATTTGGTGAAGCATGTATCATATTGAAACCAATCAAAGAGCGACAGATGATTGCAGACAGAACAACCGAACTACATTGCGAGTGCAAACAGACACCGCAACGATTGAACATGGGCCATGCTGAAGAATTGAGAGAATTATATCGACTAAGTGGAACACCTGCATGGACTTCCAATGCAATGGATCTTGGTCCATTCTATGGGATAATAGAGGATGACGGGACTATTTCTGCAGCGGCAGGAGTCCACTACATGACATCGTACGGGACTGAGATAGGAAATGTAGCAACGCATCCAGGTCATAAGAGGAAAGGGTATGCTGCAGCTTGCATTAAAAGTGTCGTAGATGATGTCTTGAAGATCTCAGAAAGGGTTGTGCTCCACTATTTTGGGGACAACATTGCAGCACAGAAACTGTATGAAAAAATGGGCTTTAGGTATTCAGAGGCAGATCCCGTATATTTTGTTAGAGGAACTTGTTCTGGGTAGAATTCAACATTGAGAAGAGCCATTAGGCACATAGTTACAAGAAACTGTGATTGAGATGTCAGAAGTACTAATTCTAACTAGAAAAGAAGTAGAATCATGCTTATCCATGAAAAGAACTATTGATGCAGTCAAAGATGCATACATAGCTTTTGCAAATGGCAGAGTACAGATGCCTCCAGTAATGCATCTTGATGTTGAGAAGTATAATGGAGAGGTAGACATCAAATCAGGTTTTGTTGAGGATTTTAACCTCATCGGAACTAAAATCGCTAGCGGCTACTATGATAATCACAAATTGGGATTGCCACCAGGAATGGCCGTTATTGTTCTTCTGGATCTCAAGACAAGCATGCCCCTAGCAATTATGGATGGTTCCTATATTACTGCGTATCGAACGGGAGCTGCGGGTACAGTTGCTGCCAGTGTTCTTGCAAGAAAAGACTCGACAAAGGTAGGCATCATAGGTGCAGGTACTCAAGGGCGAATGCAAGTAATCGCTCTCAATGAGCTATTCCAATTGGAAGAGATTCGGGTGTGGGATATCAAGGAAAAAATGGCAACCAAATACTCCATGGAGATGTCAGGTCTTCTTGGTATTGATGTAAAGCATTTCACAAATCGAGAAGATGTTGTTCGAGGAAGTGACATTGTTGTGACGGTCACCCCATCCAAGAAAGCTTTGGTGAAAAGAGACTGGATAGAAAAAGGGATGCACATCAATGCAATTGGAGCTGATGGACCGGGTAAACAGGAATTAGATCCAACCATCGTGAAACTTGCTGACAAAGTTGTTGTAGATAGTCTTACCCAATGTATGAGAATTGGTGAAATTCAGCATGCTCTTGCACTAGGATTAATCCAAGAGCAAGATGTCCATGCAGAGATTGGAGAGATATTGATTGGAAAGAAGGCGGGTCGTGAATCTGATGACGAAATTACACTCTTTGATTCAACTGGTTTAGCTGCTCAGGATATTGCAGCTGCGCATGTCGTATTGTCAGCAGCAAAAGAAAAGAAACTCGGGTATTCAACGGAGTTAATGAGCTAAATCAGAGATTGGTCTGATGCATAGTAATTTAACGTAAGAATGTCAAAAAAAAATAACCCTCCAGTTAGGATGAATACTTTGTTAGATGGACATAAGACTGCAGAAAAAACTGAAGACCTTCATAAAATAGACATCCGTTGTAAGATTCGCGAACTCTTGGAAACCTTTGCAGCGACTGAAACTGTCCTTACTGCAGAAGAACTTGCTGAAAAAGTCAGATTAGAGTTAGAGATTGAGGATGAAGATTTAACTAATTTTACATTCATTGAAGCAGGAAATGTCCTGAATCAGGATGCATACGAATATGTCAAACAAGAAGATAGAATCGTCTTGATTCCACATTGTTTACGAGATGCAGAGAATTGCATAGCACCAATTGATGAAGATGGCTATCATTGCCAGAAATGTGGAGCATGTATCATTGCAGAGATAACACAAGCTGCAGAAGATAGAGGAATCAAATGGTACATGGTAGGTGGCGGTTCTCACGCAATTAGAGTTGTCAAAAATGCCCGCCCACGAGCTGTATTTGGGATAGCATGTTTTGATGATGCAAAACTTGCAGTTGACAAGATTGGGGAATATGGTATACCTACTCAAGCCGTTTTGCTAAGCAAGGCAGGGTGTGTCAATACAGAAGTGGAAATTGACAGAGTCCTCGCTAAATTGGACATATGCGAGTCTAAAGAATGAATCAGCTTTTAACCAACGATTTTGCAAAATCTCGAGCATTGTTCAAATCAGTTTCATCAGGGTGACCTTTATTTTTTCCACCACCAATCCTGAACGGACCGACGGTTTCAAGCCCTCTGCATGAGAAGATATCAAGAACCTGTGCACCTTTCTCTGTTAGTTGTCCAGTCAGAGTGGATTCAAAAGGCGGTCTAGCTGGAGATTTTGAAAATCCACTCGTGTAGAATACAAATACACTCTTTCCCGAGAGTGTGTCGATGTCCTTGACAAAATTTACCAAGCTTCTATGATGTTTTCCCATGTAGATTCCAGATCCAAATCCAATGAGGTCATACTGAGCAAGTAACTCTTGGTCAACCATCTCAGGAGTTTTCAATTCAGCATCTAATTCATCAGCAATTACTTAGGCAACTCGCAGAGTATTCTCATGATGAATAGATTTGCAAATAATCAACGTTTTC
>CAZMBV010000220.1:0-3495 GCA_964564335.1 uncultured archaeon | reverse complement strand
GGAAGATCACTCAAATCATCTTCATCCTCATCATCGTCTTCGAAAAGGAATGTGGCAGGATCGATTTCATCGTCCTCTTCTATTGGCTCTACTTTTTTGATCTTCCGTTCAGGACCCGCCATGCATAGAATATCAACAGGATCGAAGTGTTCACACTCCACGCAGCATTCACCCTTATGGGTACAAGTGATGAATGCAATACACCGTTTGCAACATTTCAACTCAGACACGATTTAGCACCCGAGAGCTTTTTTACTAATATAAAATCGAAAAATCTCCAAATAAGCGTCTCCGTGAGGTACCATTTTTCATTTACCTCAATAATTCCTCTCTAGTCACAGTTAAAACGCCTATACTATTATTCTAATCTGAGTTGTTCAATTTGGATGACCTTGAGATTGAAATACGGAAAGTTGTACTGGATAATGCAGTTAAGTACGAAGGCAAACCTGATGTGAAATCAGTCATGAGCGCCTTACTTGGTTCACGAGCTGAGCTTCGATCCCGTGCGGGTCAAGTCAAAGAGATTGTGCAAAGACTTGTCACTGAAATCGAAAAGATGTCAATTGATGATCAGATCTCTGAATTAAGGGAGATTGCTCCAGAATTACTTGAACAACCTGATGTAGTCGAAGTTGATGAAAAGAAAGAACTCTCTGAACTACCCAATTTGGACAAATGGAAGAAAGTAGTAATGAGACTCGCACCGTTCCCTTCCGGTCCATTGCATATTGGCAATGCTCGAATGGTCGTTCTCAATGATTATTATGTTAAGAGATATAACGGTGAGCTCATATTGGTGTTCGATGATACAATAGGTTCAGCAGAGAAAATAGTTGAACCTGAAGCCTTTGACCTTATACCTGAGGGTCTTGACTATCTCGGTGTAAAATATCACAAGACTGTTTACAAATCTGATAGACTTGACCTATTTTACAAATATGCCGTTGATTTAATCAAGAAGGGTGAAGCGTATATCTGTGATTGTGATGCGGGAATCTGGCGAAAAGAGCACAAAGTGAAAGGTATTCCATGTGCCTGCAGAAATCTTGATATTTCAGACAATCTTGACCGTTGGGAAAAGATGCTGGATGGTACATACGAGGAAAAGAAAGCAGCAGTACGCTTGAAGACGGGAATGGATGACCCTGACCCCGCTATGCGCGATCACGTGATTCTACGGATATCTGAAACTGACCACCCCCGAGTTGGATCAAAGTATAGGGTCTGGCCGTTATTGGAATACTCATGGGGCATAGATGATCATGAGCTTGGAATATCACACATCATCCGTGGAAAGGATCTTGTGAAAGAGGGTAAGATTGAGGAGCATATCTGGAATATCTATGATTGGCCTCATCCTGAATTGATGTACTATGGCCGCTTGAAGTTTCAAGATGCCACTCTTAGCAAGAGTAAATCAAGCAAGGAAGTTAGAGATGGAATATACTCGGGTTGGGATGATCCACGAACATGGAGTCTTCAATCTTTACAGAAACGTGGTATTGATCCAGAAGCCATTCGAAAAGCGATGCTGGACTTAGGGCTTAGTCTTGTTGATGTTTCAATCTCAATGAAGTCCATCTATTCCGAAAATAGAAAACTTCGTGACCAAGAAGCTCCACGTGCATTCTTTGTTCAAGATCCAACATGGCTTGAAGTTATGGGATTGAAACAAAAATTTGCTGAGGTTCCAGTTCACCCCGATTTTGAAGAACGTGGTGTTCGAAAGATACCTCTCCTCTACGAAAATAACATGTTAGAGCTAGGTATTCAGCCTACTGACTTGAAGCGATTGAAACCGGGAATTCTATTTCGTTTGAAGGATCTGGCTAACTTCACAATTGAGTCAGGTAAAACTCCCACTGCAATATTCCATAGCTTAGATGTTGACGAAGTCAGAAAAGTTAGTGGCCCTATTATTCACTGGATACCAAAGAAAGGAGCTATTCCAGTCGAACTGACTCTGATTGATGGTTCAAGAGTCATGGGACTTGCTGAACCTAGTCTCTCGTCAATGCCCGCTGGAACTTTCCTGCAATTTGAGCGAGTTGGCTTTGCTAGAATAGTTGAAACTGGTGAACCAATCAAGGTATCATTTGCACACAAGTAGTATAATCTTGGCGGCCAAAGAGAACTTATACTCGAAATGTATGTGTTAGGTAGGAGATGGCATTATGGCCAAGAAAAAGAAAGCGGCAAAAAAAGCGCTGTCACCAGCTATGTTCAAAGTGACTGGTGCTCACGCAAAAATGAAGATTGACTCTAAAAAGTCGAAACTCTACTATTTTAGACCAAAAATCGATGAAGAGAAGGCAAAGAAAGTTGCTACCTCTGATGGTGCAGAAATATTAGGAGTCAGTTCTAGTGATGTGAAGGTAAGCAAGCCTTCTATCAAGTATGACTTCTACTGTCAATATGCTGCCACCCTCGAATTGACATTTCTTAGGATCAACAGTCGTAGTTTTGGTGTGAATGACCAAGTTCAAGGAGTATTAGTAGGTAAAGATGTCCTTCTACCCAAGAAAAAGGGAGGTTTTCTTTCAATTAACTTGGATACCGTTGAACTCTTCGAAATCAAGAATAACGATGCTAATACTATTGATGGAAAGACAGGGAGCCCGGCACTTGCGTTTGAGAAACTTCTCAAAGGTCCAGGGAAAAAGAAGGCTACAGCTGCTTGGGTTCATGCGAATAAGATAAGCTCTGGAAAATATAATAGTGTTGAGAAGTGGGTCAAATACCTAGCAAAGTTAGCTGGTGGGAAACCATCAGGTGCAAAACGAATTACGTCTCATTCACTTACATTCAAGAAACTTGATGGTTTCTATTTGCCTGTCTATTATGTCAAAGTCACTGCAGGCGAAAAAACTCAAACAATAAAGGTTAATGCAATCAACGGTGACGTATCCATAGCTGTCTAGGACGGTTCCCTACAGACTTTATGAGGGCGGGCCAAACCCTCCTCCTCCAGGAGTTTCTACACGTATCACAACGCCTTTTGGAGCAACAACTGTTGACTTTGCTTGAAGTGAGTGGATTTTACCTTCGTAAATGATAGAGTTACTTCCAGGGGTTCCATCACATCCCCCAGCTAAGCCCCATGGTCTATGTGAACGTCGTTCAGATTGAATTGAGATTGTGCAAGTTTCAGATAAAATCTCAATCTCACGAATAACTCCATCTCCTCCGTTCCACTTACCTCTCCCGCCAGTTTCTCTCCTGATTGAGTATTGCTTTACTCGAAGTGGGTATTCTGATTCCATTGATTCGATTGGAGTGTTGAGAGTATTGGTCATATGTGTGTGGATCCCACTGGCTCCATTACTACCCTTACTCGCACCTGAACCGCCTCCAATGGTTTCATAGAATGAGAAGGGTAAGTTTGTTCTTGGATCGATACCTCCAATTGTGAGATTATTCATTGTTCCCTGACTTGCAGCAGGGACAAGACTAGGAACTATGTCTGATAGTGCTCCTAAAGTAGTATCAACA
>CAZMBV010000219.1:0-3539 GCA_964564335.1 uncultured archaeon | reverse complement strand
TAAAGTGGTAGAGATGGAATCAGGAAAACTAGATAGTAAACAATCACTCAGAAAAGCCAGACTTTTGGGAATTATATTCCTAGTCTATGCAATAGTATTGCCCTTTGTCATTCTCTTTATACCAGAATCCATGTTTCCACCTAGCACCGAACCCATTGAACTCTTATCATGGCTGATGATATTTCTGATGCCCGTCGAGATTCTGCTTCTCTATGCTTCCTATCGTCACTTCGGAAAGAAATCCGAGTCCGATAATATTATGGGTCCAGCTATTCTCATGTACATGTTTGCTACTATACCATCAATCTATGCATTCATAATTGGATTCATTGGTTCGAATCTGCGACGTATTGCTTTTCCACTGGGTTTAGCATTATCTTTTATTGGTTTCTGGCTTGCTTGGATGTTCATATCGAATCTTTGGGAAAATATGCAGGTTTCAGATGACTATTGATATTGTGAGTTTGAATCCCAATCGACCCACCATTTCTTCCCCTACAAGGTATTCTCTCTCAGAGAAATGTGTAGACCTCTAATCTATAAGGCTTAGGAGAGTAGATGAAGAACATGAAGCTTCTAGTGTTTAATGCGAGTCCTAGGAAATCAGGTGGCACGACAGATGTGCTGTTGGAAGCCTTCATTGAAGGAGCAAAATCTTCGGGAGCGGATATTGAAAAGCATTACATTGTAGATCTAGACCTTAATGGTTGCCGCGGATGTTTCAATTGCTGGTGGGTGACACCTGGCAAGTGCATACAAAGGGATGATATGGATAAACTCCTGCCTGCTATTGCAGAAGCTGATGTAATGCTTCTTGGTACACCAATCTACGGTCGCAATATAACCCACTATTTACAGAAACTACTTGAACGAACCTTCGTATTCACCTTGCCCGAGATGATGCGCCGTGAGGGAGAAACAAAGCATCCAGGGAGAGTGAACAAGTTTCCACGTATGATCCTAGCAGCAACATGTGGATTTCCTGACACGAGCAATTTCGATATAGTAAGAGCCCTCTATCCGATGGCACTACCTATCTTTCTTCCAGCTGCACAACTATTGCTTTACGAAGAAGGTAAGAAACAACTTTCAGGCTTTCTTCAAGCTGTGAGGAGCGCAGGTGAGAAAATCGCTGCAGGGGAGGATCTTAGCAAGGAATTGAAGAATGAGTTGATTGTCGAATTCTCGGATGAGATGAAGAGGAAAATAGTAGAGATGCACAACAGGTACAGCGAATCACGAAGCGAATAGCTCTCTATTGCTATTCACTTGAATAACGTGGAATATAGCTTGAATTTTCTTTGATGGATGGAAAGTCCTCTAATTTGGCTACTACTCGGGTTTCAGCCCTTTACAAATCATGGGTTCTTCTCCAAGAGCTAATGATTTCCTCAATTGAAGCCTTGTCCACTTGTCCATGCGGTGAGAGTTTTTCGAGTAATCGAACTGGTGGAGTCAAGTTATCAAGACTAAATCCTTCTTGAGTTTTGAAACGCATTCTTAGGTGGAATACTTCCTCTCCTATTTTCTTCAATTCATCACTAGTACGCTCTTCACCCAATGCCTTCAATGAACTCAAGACTACATCAGGAGTGAATACAGGCCTAGCAAATAAGCATATGACAAGCGAATTGAGGACTGTTCGCCAAGTGTCCTCCTCTGCTAGCATCTTTCCAATTTTTTCATTCGTCATGGGTCTTGCTAATGATTTCTGATCTATACTATACCCTGCGTTATCCAAGTGACTATGGCGTATCCCAACCAAATGGCCCACGATATTAGCAGGTCCTGTATGATATCCTGAAGCTTCATTCCCCTCAAAGTGGACTGCGAAATCCTCTCCTCCATATCTTTCTGCTAAAGCTTGTACTCCCTGTCCGGCAACATTGTAGAACTCATTTGATGCATCAGTGATATTATCTAGTATACTTAGATACACACCAACATCCCCCCAACGGGGATTTAGACCACCCAATTGTTTTGTGGTTAGGATTCCCTTGTTATATGCCTCTGTTATCCACCCTAGTACCACTCCTGCACTCATAGCATCTAAACCTCTACTATCTGCTCTTTCTATAAGCTGCAAGACATCATCCATGGCTCCTATTCCTAAGTTCGAACCAAACGCGAAGATAAGCTCGTAATCGTAGGTAACATAAATAGTACCATAATCATGATGCTCTGGATCAAATTGAACACGTAATTGTGCAATATGGATGCAACCTATTGGACAAGGGACACATGAGCTTTTTCCAACAAGAACCTCCTCTGCAAATCGTTCGCCTGAGATTCCGTCAGCGCCTTCAAAGTGGAAAGAACTAAAGTTCCGTGTAGGTAGTGCTTGTATCTCGTTGAGTGGTAACACATTCATGGGTGTTCCAAGGATATCATACTTATCCATTAGATTTGTATTCAGTACTAAATCGTGTATCTTTTTGTACTCAGTTCTGTACTCCTTGATTGAGGATACCTTGGGATTTTTAGTTCCTGTTATGACAATTCCTTTTAGCTTTTTACTTCCCATGACACATCCTAAACCGAGTCTTCCAAAATGGCGAACAGTATCAGCTACGACCATCGCATAACGTACTTGATTCTCTCCTGCTACACCAATTCTGAGAATGGACCGTCTTCCTTCTCCAGGGGACTTTTCCTTCAAAATTCTTCCAGTTGCTCGAGTGGACAATCCCCATAGAGCGTGGGCATCGCGAAATTCCACTGTATCATTTTGGATAAGGAGATAGTAAGGAGTGTCAAGCTTGCCAGTAATCATGATTGCATCATGACCTGCCAGTCGCATTGCCATGCTTAGCTTACCACCTGCATAGCTCTCTCCAAGATTCCCAGTTAGTGGTGATTTGAAGAGAGCAACTGTTTTTGCACAACAAGGATAGAACATATTTAATGGACCTGTAGCAAAAATGATTGGTGCATCTTCGTAAGGTGTTTTAGGTGGGCAGTTATCAAGCAGTAATTTTGACGCAACACCGACACCACCAATGAACTTCTCAAACAAATCTGGTCTTTCTATTGTTTCTGAAGTCTGAGATGACAGATTAATGTGAAGTATATGGCTTTGTATCATTCTAGCACATCCTCCTTAATCAGAATATCATGAGGACACCATTTGACGCACTCTCCGCAATGGATGCAAACGGTAGCTTTCTTACGAAGTGGATCGATGAAAATGGCAGTCAGAGGGCATGCTTCAGCACAATCACCACAACCTGTACATTTTGCTTGATTGATGATTATGCCTCCTCCTCGCTTACGTTTTATTGCATCATATCGACACGCTTCAAGACAAATTGGTTCTGTGCAAGCCCTACACATTATGACAACAAAATTACCTCCAGATCCGCCGGCTGTTGGAGGTGGTGTAGACTTAATTCGAAGAGCTGCGTGACCAAGATCTACATGCCCACTTCGACGACTACAAGCAAATACACAGGAGAAGCATGAAATACAGCGTTCCACATTCACTGGTCTTACTACAAACAATATTAGCTCCCTTTTTGAACACGAAAATCGAACCTTTG
>CAZMBV010000218.1:0-3564 GCA_964564335.1 uncultured archaeon | reverse complement strand
ATCTCGTCACCAGACCCTACTGATACTTCAATTCCAAGTTATATTAAGGATTGTTATAGGTACATTAGGAATAATTAATGTTGAGTAAATACCCATTTGCAGATTTGAGGATTCATTTCATGATCCAATCATGCGATTCATCATCATCTAATTTCTGTGTCTTCTGCTTCTCTAGTTCGATCTGACGACGCATCTCCTTTTCTCTGCTAGGATCATCCCAAACTTTGGTCGAGATACAATATAGTGTAACAACACCCATACCAAACAAGATAGCCAGTCCAACATAGTCTGCCATTTCGAACATAGGTTCTCTATTCGGGAAACCGTTGATAGCTAATGCAATGAAATAGAACAGAGCAAGAATTAATACAGTTACTACCTCATTTCTTGTATTCAATATATGCTATCACATGTCATTTGATAAGGATTTTACTGATAATGTTTCTCATCTTAATCTCTCGAAAATAAAGTAGGAATTCGATTCGAACTCAAAGTGTTGCTACCGAAATAGCATGTTCTTGTCGCGTGGTTCCCCAAGACAGACCAATTGTCTGTCCTATTAGGAGGGAGATTGAAGAACGAAGGAAATCAGTGAACCGAATCCTGAGTTAACTGAAAAGTGAGGCTTAATAAATATAGTTATATTAATAAAAATAATAAAATATCAGAACGACGTGGTATTGAGAGGAAGATAGTGTCCTCTAATGTGAGAGTAGTGCGTTTACTCTCTTAGTATCCCCATTCTTGACCCAATCTTTGACGGTACCATCTGTTTCCTTTTTTGGTGAGGGACCATTGACCACCAATCTGCACCACAAGATCCATGTTTTCCATGTTCTTTAGTTCTCCGAAGAGTTTGTCATCAGAGGCTCCTGTGACTTCTTTCAGATTTGGGAAGCTCATCTTTCCATTTCGCTTGAGATGCTGAGCAATATCGAATTTACCTACTGATCTTGATTCAGTACGGGTGACGATGTGTCCGCAGTTTGTGCAGAGAAGGTCTCCTTTGTGATCATCACGGGCAACTTCCTTGCTTCCGCAGATTGGGCATGTTGATTTTGAAAATCTTAATCCACGTCGGGACATAGTAATCGACCGTTTCTGAGGGAAAGTTGACTACTGATAAAACTAACGAAGGGGTTGTCTAAATTCTAATTTTCTAGCTTTCTGCAAGCTCTTTGAAGAACGATTCATAATCTATTTCAAATGGAACGCGAGTACCCAAACGTACTCTTTTCCTATCCTGTTCTATCTCAACATACCCTTGTCCCTGTAATTCTCTTAGGTCTGTCATCACGCCTTTCAGTGCTTTCTTCCTGAACTCACGTACTCTATCAACAGAAACCCATCCACCTTCCTGATACGCTAGTGTGATAACGATGAGAAGGGTTGCAGCCAATCTATCAGGTAATGCAGTTGCCTCGTGAGCAAGATTCACCTCATCAGATGTATCCAAATAGAAAACCCCTGCAACAGGATTATGTCTAACGAAGAGACCTAATGGCGAAATTCGTTTGTGAAGGCTTCCAAGTTTTTGAAATAGAAGATGTCTTCCTATATCTTCTGGAAGTCCAAGTGCATCAAGCATATCATCTACACTAGCCCCAATGGGCGTCCCTGTTCGTGTGAGGAGCTTGATAAGTACTGCATATTCGTTCATGAGTTATTTTCACTACAACGCGTACCTGTTTAAAGTCTGACCTTCCGAGAGTAGAACGCGCTCTCTTTGTAGTAACAATATGTGACTCCCATCTGTGACCCTAACAAGTGGCTTTGCTATATATACTAAATATGAGTAGTAATTCTTGTGAAATATCATGGCTTTAACAACTAACTACCGAACAAAGTCCGCACAGAATTACAAACGTAATGTATCTACTGATGCCGTTGCTTATGCTTACATACCCTACGTGAGGTAATTTTCATGAAATACTCTGGGCGACTGATCACTTGGCAACTCTCTGATACCGATCGATGGTCACAGAGTGGTCACAACAATGGTCAGTCCGTCTCAGAAATACCATATCTAGTGACCAACGTATAGGAGATTGTGATTAATGATGACTGTAAACGATAACTCTCGATTGATTCGCTTGACAAAGGAAAACAGAAACATCTGTGTACAAACTACCGAAATGTTAGCTCTCTCCCATCAATCAACAATGAGGTGTTAAAATGGCACTTGCGAAAATCGAACAAAAACCCCGTAAATTAAACATTGACAATCCCAAAATCTCCACTGAGGCGATTGCTTGGGCTTACTTCAGGAGGTAGACAATGTGAGTGAAGTTGTAACCGCTGAAAATATAGAGGAGCAGATTGAGTCCAGTGGTTTCAGAGCTGTTCTTGGACATCGTGATTTTGCTCGACTCTGGTCTGGGCAGCTCGTTTCAAATATCGGAACTGCAATTTCCTCTTTAGCTCTGATGTTCTATGCCTTTAGTCTTACTGGCTCTGCTATGGCTATGGCTATTCTTGCTATGGTACAGACAATTCCAGTAGTCATTTTCGCAGGTTTTGTTGGTGTCTATGTTGATCAATGGAATCGTAAGAAGATCATGGTTGCTTCTGACATTGTTCGAGCGATTACAATTCTTCTGATTCCACTCACAATTCACTTTCCAACATTCTTACCCACTATTTATTGGGTTTACATACTCACATTCATTTACGCAACAGCCAATGCGTGGTTCTTTCCGGCAAGGAGTGCAGCAATCCCTAATCTGGTAGAAGGCGACGAACTAGTCGCCGCAAACTCTCTTTCCCAGATGACTTTCCAGGTTGTTCAGTTAGTAGTTCCCCCAGTTGGTGGGATTCTTGTTGCAATCCTTGCCCCCGATTACTTCTTTGCCTTTGCAATTACTGCTATGACTTTCACATTCTCAGCCTTTGCCCTACGAGGTATCAAAACAAACCTAATTCCTACACGGGCTGATTTGGAGTCGGAATCTTTACGTTCACAGATAATCCAAGGTGGCCGGTTTGTTGCTGGCAATGCAATACTATCTTTCCTCTTTGTGTTTGCAATGATGCTTGCAGGTTCTTCTGGAATTCTTAATGCTCTTCTCATGCCATACTTTGACGGAGAGCTCGGTTTGGGCCCTACTCAAATTGGACTAGTATTGAGCGCAGGAGCTGCGACTGGTGCTCTAACTGCTGTCTACTTTAGCAGGAAGAAAGACCTTGACAAACCACTCTATATTGTAGCTACTGCAGGTTTACTTGCTGGTTTTGCTATCTTTGCAATGGTTCTTGCTTTTGATCTAGTCACAATTATGCTTTCATGGGCAATGATTGGAGCTGTGGATGTGATGTTGAATATTCCACTTACCGTTCTCATGCAAGAATTAGTATCCGATGAACTGCGTGGTCGCGTATTCGCACTTCTCAACGTTGCATTCACTGCTGTGCAGGTTCTAGGAATGGGGATTGGTGGCTTATGGGCTGAGGCAGTTGGCTCAACTGGTCCACCTCTGATTGGTGCTGCTATTGCGATGGTATTCGTTTCGTTGATTGGCTTTGCAGCAGTTTCCGGCTTCAAACTGCATTCTCGTCTTCCTCAGA
>CAZMBV010000217.1:0-3647 GCA_964564335.1 uncultured archaeon | reverse complement strand
ACCAAGAAATATTGAAACCAAACTGCGGAAACTATACTGAGTGTGAAGAATGTCCGAATAGTACTCGGTCACTTCCACTAGAAAAAATGACCAGACAACTTGATTCTCATCATTCATAGAACTTCAGAAATCAATGGTGGGCCGGACGTGATTTGAATACGTGGTCATCTAGAAATTTTAATCAATTCGCCACATCTTTTGCCCAAGTATAGGATTGACTTCGTGATTTCTCCTTGAATCCCACTGATTCGTAGAGATGCTTAGCTGGGTTGGTATCATAGACCGATAGCTCAATTTGATTCACTTTTGGGGCATTCTTCAACAGATATCTTAACGAATGTACGAATATTAGTTTCCCCAGACCCATTCCCCGACATGTCTGTTTCAAGCACATTCCAGCTACAAAAGTCGCTGTTTCACTTGGGAATGTACAAAGACTCATACCAACGATTTCATTATCATTCGTTAAAATCCAAGAGAATTTCCCGTTTTTGAAGTCTCCATAGTGACCAGATATAGTATCATTAGCAAGAACTAAGCATCTCTCCAGGGTAGATAACAGATTTGGGTCCGCATTCACATCGACACCGTTCTTGAAACTCTCATAGATTAACTCCGCAACTGCTTCATTCCATTTACTTTCATACTGTTTCAAGGTATATCCAGAGGGGATGATTGGTTCTGGTACATCCTCCATTGTTTCTCTATCCGCAGTCATAGTAACCGAATTATATGGCTTAAAACCGACTTCTAAGGCATAATCAATCAAGTTCTCAGTTAACCAAACTGGACCGCCACTGGTCACCCATGGCTCATATCTCTTGAGTCGTTTAAAACCTGCATCGAATAGTTCTCTCTCAAGTGTTCTCACCTGAGATTTATCAAGATCATTGTTTATTGTGTGGACGTGAACAAGAAGGAGTCTGTTAGATGGCAATGCCAGAATCACTATTCCAAGAATTCGCCTGCCATCATCAAACTTACCCAGAATCACAATCTTCCCCTCTGACCAGAGCTCGAACATTCGATTGATAGTTTCTGGTTTGGGCCTGTGACTTTCATCCATCTTCTGAACGAATTCTTTTAGCATCTGTTCGACGACATCACGCATCTCGATATCGATCTCTCTAATATCACCCATGAAACTATCATAGTAGTGTTCTTGGAAATAAACCATCTGCTTAACATTGCTTTCCGTAATCGTTGTAACAGCACTGAGTGAATGTAAAAAGACAATCACGAATGGTGGGTTGGAAGGGATTTGAAAACGCAATTAAATATCTCGCAGAATTGATTTTCAGGATGATGGTAACATTATAGGATTTCACATGTATGGACGATAATCCCGTTTCTTTCCGATCCGGTCGCCTATTAGTACGCCAATGACAACAGATGGAATCATAAGAAGGGGCTGTCCAATCCACCAGGGAATCGTACGAAGGAACGGGGCGAAGAGTAGTCCAATCGGGAGTACCAAGCACCAGAATCCAATACCACCAGCGCCAAGCAAAAGGAACATTATTCTCCACATTCTCTCAGTAGCCACTGTGCGTAAATAGTAACTCATTGTATACATCGGAATGCCAACAGCTATTGCTAGAACGAGCTGCGGGGGTGGCAGTATCCCAAAACCAATAACTATGCCATAGAAGATGATCATTATAGTAAAAGAAACGACTCCCATAGAAAACCAGTAACTCCGTACGCTTCGTTTCCACCACTGAGGTTTTTGGGGACCGCGTGGCCAATTTTCTTTCAACAAACTATCGATGTTTGATATTCTACATACTGGATTCGTTTTGACGGATACCTCTATGACCTTTGCACCCAGGATGAAATCATCATTTTGCAAGAGTTCTTTCAGACTACCTACTGCTTGGTTCTTATCGATAATACCTGCGTTTATTCCCTCAACAGATTCACCAACACAAGATTCGAGCAAAGTCATTGCCATTCCAAATGGTCCTTCAATAAGCCCAATAGCCTCAACGGAATCCCACAGTTGTTCCGCAATGTGACTGTATCGGGTTCCATCCCAAGGTTGAACAGTCCATTCATTGACCATTTCGTACAGGGTTTGCGTATCTATTCGATCCATTTTGCTTCACCAGTCTAAAACATGTAGGGTCTATAGTTCCGTTTCTTTCCAAGGCGGTCACCGAGGATGCCACCTATCACTATACAAGATCCAAGACCAATCCAAAACACGAATACAGCCAAAAAGCGGTATGTGATGTCAAGCGAGGGGGATATTACAGAGCTAATAATTGGCACGAGGGGTATTACCAGAATAAACCAACCCATTGCAAAAATGCAGGCGTGTCCCAAAGGCCACATTACTCTATAGAATGTGGGGGAATTTCGCTTCATGAAGAGGTAGAGCAACATCCATGACACAATGGTGATGACAAGCCATGACAGTGATCCAATGGGTTCCCACAATTGCAGACCAATCATCACGATATAGACACCAAGAGTCGTCACAAGGGACACAACAAACCCGATTTTCATTCGACGAGTCCATCTAAGAGGCTCTTTGGATTGACTCTGCCGTATCAGATGGTCAAGGCTTGATATTCTGCACACGGGATTTGTCTTGACACAGATTTCTATAATTCTAGCACCCTCAACGAAGTCGTCATTCTCTAGGAGTTTTTTCAGGTCATCTACTGCCTGTTTTTCTGTGAGTTGACCTGCTTGTAATGCCTCCGTGGAGTCGACAATGCATGACTCAAGCAGTGTTACGGATGCACCATATGGCCCATCCATGAGACCACTATCATCAATAGTATTCCATAACTCTTCGGTAATTCGAATGTATTTTGTTCCATTCCATGGTTGTTCACTCCACTCTTTCGTCATCTCATACAGTGTTTTTGTTTTGAGATTTTCGTGATTTGAAGAGGAATGAACTTCTGATCCAGTATCTATTCGATCCATTTCAGACGCCTCATAAGTGCGATGAAAATTTCCTCTACTGCATCCGTAGCAGGCAGGTCCTTGGGTATTGGGAGTCCCCATTCTTCAGCAAGAGTGCGGAGTATTTTTTCACAGACTGACTTCTCACTGCAATTCCCACAATCTCCCTCATGACTATACCATAACTGAGTTCCCAAAGAAAGTGAATATACAATATATGTCTTCGATTTGTTTGCAGGACTATGACCTACTGCAAAACCATACTTGGGACTGATATGTTGAATCTTAATCCGATTAGTTGAAGCAGTATACAATAAGATCCTCTCTATCCTTTCCTCGGCAATCCTCTGAGCTTTGCTTACTAATGCACGTGACACATCTAATTCTTGAGCGATTACCGAAGGAGGAATCTCTTGTCGTCTTCTCTGCCATATGAACTCCTGCTGTTTCGTTGGAAATTTGAAACGAATGGATTTCATTGAAGTCACACGCTCTTTATAATTAACCAATTCTGGTTAACATAAATTCTTTTTATTTTTAAATCCTTTGTTTTTTTAATTGAATAGAGAAAAGTCAAATTTGCAGACTTGAAGCTGTAGTGAACTCTAGAAAAACTGGGGATTGAATGATTAAAATTACATAGTTTGCTGAAAAAGAAAAAGTGGTGGGCCGGACGTGATTTGAACACGTGAATCGGTGTTAGATGGGAAATCCATCTATCTCCACCG
>CAZMBV010000216.1:0-3688 GCA_964564335.1 uncultured archaeon | reverse complement strand
TCAATCAGTTCAATTTTATTGGAGGAGGATTCTATGAATTCTTCATGGGTTTTGTATTAGACTTAACCTATGGTGGAGCAATGGGATTTCCAGCATATCAACTAGTGTTCATTATCAGTGCAATAAGCGTTGGAATTGCTATGGTTCTGACTTTCGTTGCTAAAGAAACATTTGGAGGAAAAGCGATGGATCCACGAAATCAGTCCGAATCAAACTCACAAGAACCGCCAATTGAATTAGGGGGATAGTTGGATTAGTGTATTCAAAGATTCAATATGCAAATCTTTCAATTGGCTAAATCGATTAAAGATGAAGGGCAGTGGATAGAGGGTATCCCTTTTGCCTCCACCCTTTTAGGCCTTCTACTGGAACAACTACATCGTTGAATCCAGCTCTTCTGAATAAACTAGCTGCAGTAGTGCTTCTATATCCCGACGGGCACATGATTGCAGTAGTACCACCTTTGAATTCATCTATTTTTCCTGTTCCAATTTGAGTGAGTGGAATATTCTGAGAATTAGGAATGTGCTCATCTTCAAATTCATAAGGTTCACGAACGTCCACTACATTAATTGTGTCGTCCGTGATTCTTTCTTGTAGAGATTCAAGAGAAATTTGAGGAATTGTTTGAAATTCAAGTAACTGAGCGGACCAACCTGAAAGACCACCTTTTAGGAAACCAATAATATTATCAAGACCTACCCTAACTAAATAACTCCAAGCTTCCTCTAGGTCGTTTTTATGTTCTAATATTATTGAAATACTAGAATCTGAATTTAACGACCATGCAGACAAAAGACCCATGTTTGGAAGACTCAAACTAATTGTCCCGGGTATGTACTTTTCGAGAAAATGATTAGTGGGTCGAGTATCAATTGCCTGATGATTTTCTTCTTTGAGTAATTTCTTGAAATCAGGCACTCCAATCTCAGTTAGGGTTTCAATCGAGCAAAGCAATTGTGGACCATCAGTATTTAATTTCTCACAGCGTTTAAAGTATGGAGCACGAGTCAAGCGTTGATTCAACTTAGACCTGACAAATTCGTCTTCATCCATTGATAACCAGATGTTGTTCTTTCGCTCATAACCAATTGTTGAAAATTCCCTATCACCAATCGCTCCGCCACAGACTGAGCCAGCTCCATGCCCAGGATGAATGATAACATCATCCCCAAGAGGTAATACTTTTTCATGTAAACTATTGAAGAGTTTCTTAGACATTTGTGAATGCTTGTTAATATCCACCAAATCAGTTCTACCAACTTCATTTACGAAAAGAGTGTCGCCAGTAAAAGCAACTATTGGATCAGAGCTAACTGTAGTATCAGCGACAACATAGCACATGCAATCATCAGTATGACCAGGAGTATGTAGACACGTAACTGCCATCTTACCAATTTTGAATGATGCATCATCAGATAGGTCAATGTCACCATAACCAAATCTTGTTTCCTTGCTATGACCAATTTCTGCTTTAGGAGCATATGACTGAAGCTCCAATGATCCAGTAACATAATCTTCATTCCGATGAGTTTCGAAGATATGTGAAATTTTGCTTTCTGATTCGATAGCCAAATTATGATAAACCAGCGCATCCCTTCTTGGGTCAATGACCATTGCTTCGTTCTCAGAGCTTACAAAGTAGGATAGAGCTGCAAGTCCTTCGGAACGGATGGTAGTAATCCTCATCGTTTATATCACTAAGTTCAGTTTCCACACTGTCTTTTAAGATGTAAGGTTCAAGGATTGTAAAACAGCAAAGATTAAACCATACAATAACAAAGCAATCATGGTCATCAAAATGAGTGAAGACTGGGACAGCAAGAAAATCAACACGAACGAGGGTTTCATTGTCGAGGTATCTCTAGATCTTCTCAAGAAAGCAGCTGAGAAGGTTCTTTTTGAATTCGATGAGATATGGTACGACGCCAGCGGAGAAAAACAGTCACCAGATGAAGAAATGGAACCAGGTGATTCTGTAGTATTTGAAGAACGTATCAAGAATGGCGCCGCTCAAATCGTTGTAATTGCAATCATCAGAGGTTTATGGTATGTAATCTCAACCTCTCAAATGCCATCAGGTGGTTATGGTTCCGGAAGAGATGCTATGCGAGCAGCTCAAGCTGACGAAAAGAGAGAACGAATCCTCAAAGAATTCCTGCAAAAAGAAGCAGGTGTCAAAAAGATTGAAGATATTTGTGAATGGAAGCCAGACTTACGTGCTGAAGCTGCCGATGTTTTAGGTATCATTAATAAAGTATCAAGAAAGTGGATCCATTAACAGTCACGCCCTTCGTCAATTTTATTAGAAGAACAAAATTCAATCAGATGTGAGTCTTAATCATGGAGAAAGCACGGCAGACACTGAAATGGGATAAACGGTCAGAATTGACAAAGACACTTTTTGTTATCGCAATCATAGTGGGAGTCACTCTTGGAGGGTATGGAATGTTCACTATTGCTATGGGCACTTCAAGTCCACTGGTTGTGGTCGAGAGCGAATCAATGCTCCCTACACTTGAAGTAGGTCATCTACTAGTTCTCCAAGCTCGAGCCCCTGACCAAATCCATGTTGGAGACATTATTGTATTTGTGGCATCATATCACGATAAACCAATAGTGCACCGGATTATTGACATTCAAAATGTCACAGGCGAACTACACTACATTACAAAAGGGGATAATAATAATCTCGCGGATCCCATGTATAGAACATACGATGACATCATAGGTGTTGTAGTATTTGCCATCCCATATGTCGGCTATGTTACACTCTTCCTCCATCAACCATACGGATTTGCGATAGTCCTCATACTCTTTGTTGCACTCCTAATTCTTCCAGAGGTGTTCATGAAAGATAAGGAAGAAAACCCCTCCGAAGAACCTGTAGATAAGGAAGAACAAGAAACAACGAACTCCTAAAATGGTGTTAGTTCGAAGGAGTTGCATGGACAGACCTTGCAGACTTCTAGCAATTCAGTTCATACTCCATAGTGGGTTAGTTTCATTCTCAATTTCCACAATGATCTCTGATGCTTCCAGTCTATCAATAACTGATTACAATAACGAAGGAATTTCTATCTAGGTATTGGAGAAACTATAGTAGTCAGTGCTGTTTTTGCAATATGGTTTCTATGACAACAATATAGCTAATCAAATAGTGAATCCACGAGTCCTGAAAATGATTCCGCAAAGTCATGTGGAATTACTCCATTACTTGTATTCTCTACGAATGAAGTGGCAAGATCAGTATCCATTCTGAGAGTAAGTAATTTTGAACCAACCTCAGAAGATAAAGCTTCGAACTTTGCACCTTTAGTATCAGTGGGAATTGCGATAATACATTTCTGGACTGAACCATCATCGAGAAGTGTCTTGAGTCGCTTTCCTGCATAGAATGCTGCTACCCCACCACTACGATTCCAGTCCTTGACATTCGGAATATCAATTCCTACCTGACGTGTAACTCCATTCTTTACCAATTGTGCAATTGCAGAATTTTGCTTCTTCGTTGATTCCTCAAGAATCTGCAATTTTACTTCGACTCCGAGTGTTGAGCTAGTTATTGCAAGTGCTTCAACTATGGAATTTGTTACTACAGTGCTAGTGAGTTTTATCACATAATCCAGTTGAGGTTCTGCTTCCACCACTGGTTTATCAAAAAGAATTGAATCTAGACGGGGAATCA
>CAZMBV010000215.1:0-3697 GCA_964564335.1 uncultured archaeon | reverse complement strand
TCAAATCACGCCCTCGGCACCATTCTTTCTTGAATTATTATTGAGTAGGTTGGATTACAGCATGATCCGTCTTCTTTTTCCCGGAATAATTGGAATTCGATCCTTTTTGCTTAAACCAGAGATATGCGAAAGCTACAGATAGGTAAGCAACATATGCAACTACCTCGAGTGCTGAAGGATTGCCATTGTATCCCAGTAGAGCCTTTGCCAATCCTCCAATCAAACCATTATCATGAAGTAACGGATAGCTTCCATCAGGCAGAAGTGGTGGATTGATATTCCAGACCTCAAGTGGTCCAATCAAGAGCAGTCCTGCTTCTTGCAATTCATGAATCCCGTACGCTACCATTCCGGCAGCAAATAGAATTAGAAAGATAGAGGTCCATTTGAAGAGAGAACGAAGACTGATTCTTAGAGTACCCTTGTAAATTCCAATTCCGAGAATCACAGAAAGAGATAGACCAAGAACGATTCCAATGTAACTCTGTATTCCTTCTTGTATCACTAATGCTACACTGAAAAGAGATAGTTCAACTCCCTCTCGGACAACAAGTGCGAAGCTTAGAAAAGCTAGTCCAATCCCACTCTGCTGTATAACAGATCGCTCCATAGATTCTTCAATTTCCTGACTGACTCGGGCACCGGCATTCCACATCCATGCAATCATCGTTGTGAGAAGAATCGCCGCAATGAGAACCACAGTACCTTCAAATATAGTCAACATGGTTCCTTCAAAAATACCCCATAATAATCCAACAACTATGGATACACCCAGACTTGCTACTATTGCAACAAAAGTACCGGACAAAACATATTTTCTAAGATTCGTCTGGTTGGTTTTTCTTAGGTAGGACAGCATTATGGCAATTATCAAGGCGGCCTCTACACCTTCTCTAAGGGATATAATCGCTGGAGAAATTATCATGTCAGTTCATGATGAAATCATTAACTATTGTTAATAATATTGTTGTTTGACCATCATCTGTACTCACCTACCAATGGTATATTGGTCTAGTTGGGTGAATGGTATTGCTCTACATGGCGAAATTGGGTGGTTCGTTTCCGCCACATCTCACCAATTCTACTTATTCTCAGGAGTTATCTCTCTAGCTGTGATTTTGAGAACGACCCCAGCAGTTGTCGGATCTGGACAACGAACGAATTCAGTTGTTACTCCATCTTTATTGATTACCTTCTCATAGGGCGTATCCTTGTAGGTCCAAGGAAGTAAACCACCATGTCTGAGAACCTTAATCATAGGAATTGAACTCTCAACAAGCCAAGTACACATATTGCCTATGTCCTCAGGATACTTGTATTTGTCACCCACCTTATGCCTTTCACAACCACTCTCGATTATCTCTAGTTCAATTTCTCTCATCATTGATCAACTACTTGACAAGAATGTAGATTGAATATTAATTGCTATCTGCGCATAGGTTTTCCCAATAGAGAGAAAATTACCAGTTTATTCATAACGAGATTTGGTTATGCAAGATTAGGAGTTTCAACATTGAGCACAGTATGGGGACTATTGCCACTTGGAATGGATGAATCAGACCTAATGATGTTGCTTCTTGCATTATTCTTACTGGCTGTACTTGTGATTGCAATGTTCATTGTTCTCCCATGGTTCTATGCTGTTCTTGGTACCCTAGGCCTAATTGGGGCTATCTACTATGGAGTATGGGAGCTAAGAAAAGGAGAACTTGAACAGGAAAAAAAGGAGATGTGAGGGAATTGCACCCTCACTAATTCATAATCTATTGTGACTCGTCAGGTTCGGTGTATCCGTCATGACGCACTGTTTGTTCCTTTTGCTGGAATTGGTCGTGCTCACCTAGCATCCTCTTCCAGAGAGGAGTTCTTAGACTTCGGCGTTTACCCCAATTTCCTTGCCACCAGATGCCCTTACCAGCACGAAGGTACATAGTGATCTTCATGACTGATACAAAGATTCTCCAGACGGCAATAACGACTGTGATGAACATTATGAATGCCCATATCCAATCGAATGGGATGAAGGGGATATCGTTCGCTTCAAAGAATCCTACAAGGTCGAAGTAACCCCAGGACCCATTAGTATAGGCATAGACGTATCTAATTGGCCAGCCAATGTTGAGGAGAACAATTGCAAAAGATATCCAGACAGCACTGAGGATACCTTCTACTGCTAGATTGAAGTTATTCTCACCGCCAATGTAGAAGAGTGCACCTCTAACTGCGCCAAGGAATAGCCAGACAACTACAAGCATGTAGATTTCAGCAAACTCGGTAGTATAGAGCACCACAACTCCAGGAATCATTAAAACGAGTCCCCAGAATACTCCCATGATTAGATCACCAAGTGCGTCCAATTTGCCTTTGGGTTTGAAACCTTCAACACCCAGACCAAAGATTGACTCAAGTGTGGTCTTATCGGTCAGGGGTTTTTCACGATCGAATAAGGATATGATGCCGACTATTGCAACGATTATGAATATGTTGAGGAAGATTATGATTGGAATGCTTACAGGCCAGTTCTGGATGTCAGCTCCCAATAATTGTGTAAGTGGGATTCCTAGCATTGTAAGACCAATTATTAATGCGGTTGCGATTCCAACAAGAACAATAGCAATCCTAGCAATGGGATTAGCATATTCAGCAGGAACAGGTCCTACTTTTTCGCCAGAACCAGCATATTCGTTAGCTACACTCTTTGGTTCGCCCATTCTCTCTATGGCCATCATAGCAGAGCCAGCAGTCATTGTACCATTACCGATTCTTTCAGCCTCCTCAATCAGGTGGGTCTGAAGTTCGACAATGGCATCTTCGCTGTCTAGAGGAAGATATACCCTTACACGTTCAAGATATTGCTCAATAAGTTTCAATGGATCATTACTACTCATTAGTTTTCAACCTCCATAACGACTCCACGCATTTCGCGTGAGAGAACATTCCAGGTCTGCGTCATAGCTTCCAAAGCCTTCAAACCCTCCTGAGTAACAGTGTAATACTTCTTAGGTTTCGTTGGGTCGTTATAATCCCATTCGGCTGTTAGCAGCTCACGCTTCTCTAGTCGTCTCAGCAAAGGATAGACTGTGCCTTGCTCAAGAGCCAAGAAAGACATCTTCTTATCGAGAAGCTTCACTGCTTCGTATCCGTAGGCTTTTCTCTTACTGAGAAGAGCCAGGATTGCAAGAGTTACTGCTCCTCGCTTTACTTCCTTGGACCATCGGTCCAATTCGTCTTGCGTCTTTTTTGTCAGTGACACGTTGTTTACCTCTGTATTATCATTATCTTCGCAAGCATTGTGTGTAACAATGTACTGTACGATATTTAGTACTATACATAATTTGTATATAAATCTTACTACCTATGCTATATCATCACCCACATGTATATTTGAAAGGGAGATTGCCTAGCATCAGGAGGAATGAATAGTGACTGTACAAGTTCGCGTCAAACGACTCAATCCTGACGCCAAGATTCCAAAGGCTGCAAAGAAAGGTGATGTTGCTTTTGATCTCTATTCAGTAATTGACTACGAGATTAAGCCAGGAGAGAGGTATGCTATACCAACAGGGATTGCTCTGGAAATTCCGATTGGATATGAGGGGCAGGTACGGCCACGAAGTGGACTTGCATTGAAAGAAGGTCTGACCGTCCTCAATACTCCCGGAACCATCGACAGTGGCTACCGTGGAGAGGTCAAGAC
>CAZMBV010000214.1:0-3707 GCA_964564335.1 uncultured archaeon | reverse complement strand
AATGTAGTCAGCCATAAGAGCTGAACCAGCACCTTGACCTGTGAATTGCGATGCAGCATACGAGAGAACTGTAGCGTCTATCTTATCTTGTGTGATGCCTTCATCATAAATCGGTTTGTAGGCTTCAGCAGTAAGTTCTCGCATAGTTGCGTCGTATCTTTTACCGAATTTGCTATGACCGCCAGCGACCACAGCAACTCTTCTTGCCATTTCATATCCTCCGTAGTTTGAGCATGTATTATACAAAATACAGCACTCTTACATATCTACATTGAGATAGGCATCAATCTAGTACTGGGTCTTAAGGTTAACTCTTTGATTCAATTTCGAGTTATAAGGAAAATTAAAGATGTTAAGTATGAAAAAAAGAAGTATGACCCGCAATCTATAGATTGCGGATCAGGAAAAATTATGTTTCTATTCGCCCTTGAATTTGGCTTGTCGCTTCTCAAAAATAGCAGCGATTCCTTCACCAAGATCTGCAGTCTTAAAACATTCTACTGCAGCTTCGACTTGGAACTCGAAATTCTTCTCGTAGGTAGTTTCGAAAGCCATGTGAACTGCTTGTTTTGCTAGCTTGAGAGCAACCGGTGCATTCTGACCGAATTTCATAGCATACTTAATTGCCTCACTCTCAAGATCACTGGGAGCGACAACCTTACTTACAAGCCCATATTCCAATGATTCCTTGGCGGTCAGCTGAGCTCCTGTAAGAACCATTTCAAGCGCTTTACCAAGCCCCACTATTCTTGTAACACGCACGCATCCACCCCAAGCAGGAATCAAACCTAAAGCAACTTCAGGAGTTCCAATCTTTGAATCCTCGTCACAGATTCTAATATCACAAGCGAGTGCAATTTCTGTGCCGCCACCAAGACATAGTCCATGAATGGCTGCAATAACAGGTTTGGACATCTTCGCAATTTTATCGATAACGTCTTGGCCCTGTTTAATTAAATCAGCAACTGGTCCTGTGTCAGTAAGAAAGCTTTGAGCCATCTTCAAGTCTGCTCCTGTGCAGAAAACCTTTGGATGTGCAGTTCCAATTATCACAGAACGAATTTCAGGGTCATTTTCAGCCTCATCAAGTGCATCATTAAGATCCTGAATAAACTGATCATTGATTGCGTTTAACGCGTCAGGTCGGTTTATCTTAATGTATGCAATATTTTTGACAGGTGTTAGAAAAGTTCCCTTTTTCTCATATAGCATTGTAGCGTATTCGCCCATTGTGTATACACCTTTCGATTATACTAGGAGTAGTTCACACATTCATACCTCTTAAAAGCTATTACTATTTGAGGAAAATTACAAATTGTAAAAAAGAGGGGAGAGGCGGTGATAAAACCGCCATTCCTATTTATTTATTGCAACATTTTGGGAATACTATAGCATTCACCATATTCTTGGTTAAGTTTAGTGAGTTCATCACGAACCTTATCCATTCCGATATCTGCCGCCATTCCAAATGGTCCCTTAGGGAAACTAGCTCCAAGTACCATCGCAGGATCGATATCATCCTTCGGGGCGATCCCAGTGTCAACGAGAATCATAGCCTCACGTATTGCCATAACTCCAATTCTAACTGATAGCCATTCAAGGTCTGCACCTTTAGCAGGTTCAGTTTCACCACCAGCACCAGAGTAGTCGTAGAATCCTTTCTTAGCTTTAGTACCGATTGCTCCAGATTCCACGAGATTCTTCAAAGTTTCAGGTGGTTTGAAACAGTCGCCAAGTTCACGATAGAGTGTACTCATCGCGTGGAAAGCAATATCTAGACCTACAAAGTCACCAAGTGCGAATGGTCCAGCAGGCATTCCACCATGAACAGTCATTGCTGTATCAATTTCTTCCTTAGTTGCGACACCTTGTTCGTAGAGAACAATTGCCTCTCGAAGAACGGGCATCAGGATTCTATTGACAATAAAGCCAGGACTATTCTTTGCTTGAACAGTTGTCTTACCCTGTTTCTTTCCTACTTTCACAGCACATGCAATTGTTTCAGAACTTGTTTTCTCACCGATGACAAGTTCCAGTAACTTCATTGCAGCAACTGGAGAAAAGTAGTGCATCCCGATGAATTTCTCAGGACGTTTGGTTGCACTTGCGAGCTCATCGATACTAAGTGAAGATGTATTGCTAGCTAGAATGCAGTGTGCGGGAGCAGCGGCATCAGCTTTTGCAAAGACATCCTTCTTGACATCCATGTTTTCGAAGATTGCTTCTATGACAAGATCTGCATCTTTAACACCTTCAGCAATATCAATTCCATACGAGATTCGACCGATGAGTGCCTCAGCATCGGACATCGAAATCTTGTTCTTATTGATACCAGTCATCACATCATTTCTGATGCGATCCATTCCTGCTTCAACAGCAGCTTGGTTGATATCAATCATATGAACGTCGAACCCATTCCATGCAGAGATGTATACGATCCCCGAACCCATGAGTCCGGCACCGATTACAGCTATCTTGTTGATTTCCACGAATGGAACCTCCTAGATAGCACCCATCATTGCAGCCAATATCAGATTTGCAAGAGGATCACTTTCATGAGCGTTGCCGATGACCTCAAGGCTACCATTTTTCATTGTGTCCTTGAATTTCACTTCGCCAGTGAAAATGCCAAGTAGTGTTTCAGAGTTGGCCTTGTAGATAACATCAGGACTTGGATATACACCATCAAAAAGTTTCATCCAAGGAGCCTTCTTGTAGACGACAATATACTGAGCACCGAAGTCAGGTGTAATAACCTGAAGGATCTTACCATCATAGGGGCCGACCCATTTCTTGACGGTCTCTTGAAGATCTTCTTTCTCCTTGACCTTACTCATGAGAAACTCGAAGAATTGTTGTAGTTGAGACATCTTTATTCCTCCTTTGCCATCCAGTCATCGATTGCTTCAACCAAAACTGCATCGATTGTATTAGTCCAGAAGTTACCCTTGCGTTTCTTGACTGTATCAAGAAATGCATCGTACTTGTCTCCATCCATCAGAGTCACAATTCGACCCTTTCTGTCATTGATAAATGACTGGTGGTACATTTTCTTCGAATTCCAATACTCGTGCTCGATGTCGCTATCTTTCAGTTGAGGATAGAAAGGCCATTCACCAGTTGGATGTTTTCGGAATGTCTTAGAGTCCGATTTCCATTTGGCAACTTCATCACCTTTTGCTTCTTTGAAACCAGGTCGGAAAGGCCACTGTGGTACATAGCGGAATCCTTTGACTCCATCTACTTCGCCTCCGGACCATCTACCAGTATACACCCTTGCACCCTTGTTATCAACAAACTGCTGCATAACGACTTCAATTAGACCTTCAGGGGTCAATCCAGCCTCTTCAGCAAGTTTCTTCATATTTTCCAAGGTATTACCTTTGAAATCAACATCCATTCTATTTGTCCTCCTTGAAAGCCATTCGGGTGTATGGTTTGCCCCATCGTTCTTGGTACATAAGACCCTCAAGTGGTGGTCTGCTAGGACCTAGAGCTCGTGGTGATATCCGCTTTCCTATACAGAATGCAGTGAGTGGAGTCCAGATAGGGGGTATTCCAAGCTTATCACGAATCAATTCTGCGTGGCGGGGATCGGAACAGACGAGTGCCTCATACCCACAACCGTATCCAAGTTCAGTAGCTGTCAACCACATATTCATGATTGCCATGCCACTTACAACAGATCCGAATAGCTCATTTGGATA
>CAZMBV010000213.1:0-3709 GCA_964564335.1 uncultured archaeon | reverse complement strand
CCTGCAAGACTCGCAATTGCCCCACTAATTGTGAGTACAACTATTTTAGCATGATAACTATTGTAACCCAAAGCTTCCGCTCGTTCTTCATTTTGAGCAACCGCCGTGATCATTCTCCCAAATGGCGATGCGATTAATCGTCTTACGAAAACATAGATTATCACCAGACACGTCAATACTAGATAAAACTGCACTGGAATTGTGAAGTAAAATATTGAACGGTCTTCAATCCATAGTGATACCATGTCTGCTATGTTCGCACCAAAACTAAATACCAAACCAAGTAGGATGAATACTAGGATAATAACCGGTAATACATACGTAGTCAATACGTTGGTTGATTTGACCTCCACGGTTAGTGTTAGATTCTCTGAATATCGAAGAGGGTCACTAATGGATTCTTTGCGTTCAATCCGGTGGAGAAGAATCATTGCAAGGAAACCCACGACTACGAACACCGGACCCAATACATCTCTCCCGAAAAACAATAGGACTCCTGCAATGGCTACCATTATCGGAGTAATTAAGATAAGACCAGTGTAGTCTGTCCGTTTCCTAAGGTAAAGTATAACCATTCCAATAAACATAGTAATGAAAACGAATGCAATCGCGACAAAGAACAGGTAGGTAGGACCCGTCCTAATAAGATCTGGAGTTGGTACTGTTATTCCTGTTTCGCCTCCAGAAATAACATTATTTTCACTGAAGAAATTGTATATGAACATCGCTATCGCTAGAGCAATAAATGCGAATGCTGTTCCCTTCAACCGGTTCGTTGTAAGTCCCATTACTAACCCGAGAACAGCACCAATCAACATCGCGATAATAATTGTAAAGGGAAATGGTATCTGTTCTATGACATTAAAGGGTGCGGGGAGAAAATTCGTCTTCAATGTATATGTTATGAAATATGCTCCTACTCCAAAGAGTGCAACATGTCCGAAATTCAGAAGCGATGCACGACCTAGTTGCAGATCGAAAGACATAGCAAGAATCCCGAAAATCATCATTAGAGTAATAAGCCTCAGTAGAGTTCGAACGGGACCTTAGGTAGAAGTTGTGCCTAGTGGTAATAGAAATAGGAAGGCGATAATAGCTATTATTGTTCTGTTTTTTGAAAGTATAGAAGGTGTTTCTTGGGCTAAGCTTCTCTTTTCCCGCAGGTTATTACTATCATTACTCATGACCCGTCAGACCTCCTGGTTTTACTATCAGAATAATCACCATAATGATGAATACAATGATGTTTTCAAGAAATGGGATAAAGTATGACGAAAATTGAATTGATAGACCAACTACAAGTGCACCGAAAAATGTCCCCTCAAATCGGCCATAATGCGCACCGCCGATAACAACTATAACAAATGCATAGATGAGGTACGTTAGACCATGACCCGAGTTTGCTCCAATCACTGGGACAAGGATAGCACCTGAAAGTCCTGCTAGACCAGCACCCAACATGAAGACAATTGTAAACAATTTTCGTATATCAGTGCCTAATGCTTCGACCATCTCGGAATCTTCTATTCCTGCTTGAATCTGGAGTCCGATACGTGTCCTTTTGAATCCTAGAAACATCAATCCCGCAAATGCAAATCCTAGAAAGATTAAGAAGATATTGTAGGTTTTAAATACAATATCCCCAAAAACAAGAACACCACCCATGAAAAAGGTGTCTAATTGCGAAGTGGAACCAGGTGTAATGAAATATGAAAACTGTGAAGGTCCCCAGATAACCACAGCCGCCTGAGCGATAATGTACATAAAACCGACAGTCAGTAATATCTGAGCAATGGAATTACCATAGAGTCGTCGAATTGTGAAGAACTCTATTCCTCCACCAATAAGAGCCATGATTGCAAAAGCTCCAAGAGCACTCACAATAAACGCCATGATTGACATAACATATTGATTACCTCCAAAGATAAGATGGAAGGGTAGAGCTGGGTCTAGAAAAACTGCTTCCGTTCCAAGATAGATTATGAACCCCAAGAAACCGCCTAACATAAAGAAAGAACCATGAGCGAAATTAATAACATCACACAGACCAAAGATCAAGTAGAAACCAGAAACCATCAAGAAGAGCAACATGCTCAGTGCAAGACCATTTACTGTTGCTTTGCTAGCCTTTATAATAACTCCTTCGAGTGTGTAAATGTCGATAGCCCATATGACCGCTAGATATCCCACTATTATGATTGCAAGAAACACTGCAAATCTCAGAATACGTTTGACCTGTGGATTTTCCTCCAAGTAATTTCTCGGGGAGAACCTCTTTTTTTGCACCATCATTAGATACTTACCCCCAAGTATTGTGCAACAAGTGCTTTGCTGGATATTAACTCAGACATATTTTTACCCTCATGAACGATTTTTCCACTATCGAAAATGTAGTAATTATCTCCTAACTTTGAAACTGTACGAAAGTTCTGTTCTACTAACAAGATGGTGGCATATTCTTTTAGTCTGTCAAGAGATGCGATTAAGTTCTTAGCCAACAGAGGGCTCAAGCCTTCTGTAGGCTCGTCAATAAGCAACAAATCATTATCATTTACTAAAGCGCGAGCTACAGCTAGCATTTGCTGTTGACCGCCTGATAGAGTTCCTGCTCTCTGTTTCATAAACCTCCTCATGTCCGGAAACAAATCAAAGATTAATTCCAATCGCGCCTGCATAACATCTCGAGAAGTTTCTTTTCTCCTTGAAACAATTAGATTCTGTTCAACAGTCAAGGTGCTGAATATCCTTCTAGTATCAGGAACATATCCTATACCTTTGTTCACAATTTTATGAGTAGGCAGATTAGAGATCTCTTCACCATTGAAGACAATTTTTCCTTCTCTAGGTGGATTAATACCGAGGATTGCTTTCATTGTAGTAGTTTTTCCTGCACCGTTCCTGCCCAACAAGACAGTGACTTCTCCTTCGGGTACAACCAACGAGATTCCTTGAAGGATGTAGAAGGAACCGATATACACATGGGCATTTTGTATTTCAAGCAAGTTTTTCATCAGTACCACCAAGATATACAGTCAATACATGTTCATTTTCTCGGATCTCTTCTGGAGGTCCTTTGGCAATCAGTTTTCCTTCTGAGAGAACGAAAATCTCCTCACTGAGGTTCATAACAATGTCCATTTTATGTTCGACTATCAATATCGTTAATTGATCTCCATAGGATTTCTTGACCCGTAATATCGCGTCCATAACTTCGGGAATCTCTTCTATTGCCATTCCAGCCGCAGGTTCGTCAAGTAAAAGGAGTCGCGGTTCTGTAGCGAGGGCCATAGCGATTTCAAGTTTTCTTTGTTCAGCGTGGGGGATTAAAGCAGCTGGGACATAGAGTCTTGCTGGATCAATACCTACAATTGTCGCTATATCGAGTACCCTCTCATGGAAATTGGTGAACGTGCTTGCTTTCTTTAACATTCCTAGGAAATTCACCTTCGCTCCACTACACCCCTGTACTGCCAACCGGATATTTTCGAATGTCGTCTGGTAGGGGAAAATATTGGTAATCTGATACGACCTAGATATACCGGATCGCGTTCGTTGATGCATTGAAAATCTGGTTATGTCTTGATTTTCAAAGAATATATTTCCAGACGAAGGAGGGAGAGCTCCTGTAATGAGGTTAAAGAAAGTAGTTTTTCCTGAACCATTTGGACCAATGATTGCTTTCACAGAGCCTCTTTCTATGTTAAGGGTT
>CAZMBV010000212.1:0-3827 GCA_964564335.1 uncultured archaeon | reverse complement strand
CATGGAACTCTACTCTATTCAGGAATGGCTTACGATACTATCAGGACCGGTATCCACGTCTATGGATACTATGCAGGTTCGACTCTGCATGCTCCCAACGAGTCAGTCCATACCATTCTTACTCTACAACAATGGCAATCTGATCTAGTGGGCTTGAGTACTCCTTTTGGAACATACAATTTACTTGACACGGTTGTAGTTTCAGGAGCTCTATGGTACGTTTCACCAAGTGTCCCTTATGGCAGTGTAACTGTTGAACTCTTTGTGTTGGGAATCCCAATCAATAGCACCACTACCGCATCAGATGGGACCTTTTCATTACTATGGAAGATTCCCTCTGATACCCCTGTTGGATTTTATGATCTTGAAGTACGCTTTACTGCACCATATCCATGGATTTTAGGAGTACAGGAATTCGTACCCACGATTGAGATTACTGCCCCTGGATACATATTTACTTCATTCAATGTATCTCCCGAAGCACCCGCTATTATCATTGTTCTTGACTATCTGAATATTACAGGTACTGTGACCTGGGATAATAGCACACTCTATACATTTTCTTCAGTATCACTCTACTGGGGTGATCCTTTCGGCGCTTACTTCTGGATGAAGGATGTTGTAACTGATGGCGCTGGTGCATTTTCAACCAATTTCCAAGTTCCAGCTGGGATTACCTTGGGAATTAGACAAGTCTGGGCATACATACCTCCTGCAGGTATTGCTACGTTTGGAATATCACCAACACGTTCCATCGATATTCAGCTCTATTCAGTTGTGATTACATCAACTGTAGACGTTACAACTACGCATCTGGGTGACGCAATCACCATCTCTGGCACTGCTCATTTTTTGAATACTACACCCTTGACAGGATATCCAATTGAAATCTGGTGGGGCGGCACTCTCATATCAACCGAATTTGTTGATGGAACTGGTAATTTTAGCTATACTCATCCTGTACCTTATACAGACTCTGTCGGAGTGAAATTGGGACATACATATTTCAATGCAACCAACGCAGCATTTCCTATTGTCACTACAAATTTTGCAGATGTAGAGGTGCGCCAGTATATTGATCTCTATCTTGCCAACCAACCTGCCTCTAATACATTCTCAAGAGGGGATACCATAACAATTACTGGTTATGTTGAGAATGATGGGGGATTTGCAGCTGTTTCTGTTGAAATCGAAGTTCTGGTTGACAGTGGAGCAACAGGGTTTACAAATACAACTGATGGCTTCGGAAACTTCTCAATAGGATTGACGATTCCAAATAACGCATTAGGTGGCCAATATAATCTCACTATTCAGTCGCTTGGTCAATACGATGATGTGCTCTCGGTCACTGGTTCATGGATAGTTATTGTTGTAATTGATACTAGTGTTAGTGTCCAAGTTACTCGTGCATCCTATATGCCTGGGGAGATTTTCACCATCCGAATCCAACTCTCTGATGCAGATGAGATTCCAATCAGTGGAGTCCCCATTGATATTAGTTTTAACTCGACACTAATTAACACAATCACTTTACTAGATGGTTCTGGCAGTGTGGTCAATGTCACTATCCCTGCGTCTTGGTCTAGCAGCGGATATTACATAATCACTGTCAATTATGCTGGAAGCACATATTACACTGGAGATTCGAGTGTTTCCGCAAATTCAGTTCACATCTTCACACGTATTATTTTCAACAACCGGTCACCAGCAACGGTAGATCCAGGTCAGCCATTTAATATTGAAGTTCTACTGACTGATTCGGACTCCAATGCTATTGTTGATCGCCCTGTTTTACTCGACCTTAATGGAGCAGATACTGTATCGCTCACAGTTGATTCGGAAGGGATTATCCAATATAATGTGCTAGGTCAAAATGCAGGGACTTTTAGTTTCTCAATCACACTCACATCCGATGATGTCTCTTCAATACAATCAGGGACATTTCAAATTATGATTCAAACAACAGGTGGTATAATATTGCAAGGAACCGACTTAATAATCGCAGGTGTCTTACTAGTAGGAGCAATTATTGCTGTACTGGCGTATCTGTATATTGTGAAAGGAATGTTCCGCTCAGTTGTAATATCGAGAGGAATTGATATACCCACGAAGCTACGAAATATCAAGAAACTTGCAGATGCAGGAAAATACGGTGCCTCCATAACCCTAGCGTATCGTACTTTTGAGCAGATGTGTGGTTCAAAAATTGGGTCTGAAAGAACCCAGTCAGAAACTGCACGCGAGTACTTAGATCGTGTACTTCAGTCAATTCCACTTGATGGATCATCAATAGAGCAGTTCGTTCTAACTTACGAAGAAGCTCGTTTCTCGCACCATGAGATGACTCGTGAGCGCTATGAAGCAGCTTTGCGGATTTTCACTGACATATATCCTCGGATTGACACTGGCCCGCTTATGGAGTAAGAAACACGGAGAGATACTAATGGGCTTGAAAGAAATCTTGCAAGTTGTCATTTTCATACTATCATGGGTACCTGTAGGTATGCTTGCTGGGTATACACTCATAGGTGCACAACCTGTGTATACACAAGATTTCTCCATATACAACGACCAGTGGAATGGGTGCAACCAGTTTAGACTTGCTATCGAAGATACTTCCCGCGAAGTACGAAGTATTCAAGCGTCTATGAGTGTCCTCTCACGAGAAAATGGATCTGCTGTGCTTTGCATCACTGGCCCAGTGCGTGATTTCAGTCTTGATGCTACACTAGTTATATTCACCCATTTACTTGCAGGAGGAGGTGTACTCATAGCAGACGATTTTGGTACTGCAAACTCTTCTTTTGCGCTACTAAATACATTGATGGGTCAAATGTTATCGGGTAGTCCTCTTGCAAACCTGACTAAGGGGTTGCTATCATTCACAGGAGGCGTCCTTGTTGATCTTGATTCGTATGATCCGATTAAAGAGCCTCGCGTTCCGATTATTCGGGACTTCACTAATCCCTACGGATTCAGAGCTGATGGAGGCTTTCTTACACAGGGTGTGACCGAGCTCCACATGAACTGGGCAACAGCTATCAATCCATATTGTCTTCTTGGACAAGCTGGCATTGCATGGAGCACTCCTCGTTCCTGGTGTGACACTGCTATTAATCAAAGTGAAATTCCAAGTCCCATCAATGAAACGTGGGTTGGTAGTCTTCCTGTAGTAGGTGCAGTTGATTTCTCCAATTCAGAAAATCCAAATGGAGGTCGCATTGTTGCAGTTAGCGATCCGAGTATATTCACAAATGATATGTACGGTCAATTCTCAGGAAATCGCCAATTCGCATCAAATGTAATAGAATGGTTATCGAAATCTGATACTAGCCGACCAATTATATTCTGCGAAGAACTACTAGCAGTTCCTTTGAGTTCTGGAGAGTTCTTCTTTGGTCAATACTTAGGAAGGGTTCTTTGGCTTTCATCATTGCCATATATTTCAGTGCTTTATCCCCTCGTAACAGCTATTGGCATCAAAAAATACCTACCTGAGTTGAAGAAGCCTGAAGTCAAGAGTGTGTCCGATGTTTTCCTTCGCCGCGGTCAGACATACTTTGGTGAACGTATGTCATACTATCGAACCGAGGGTAACTATGCTAGGGTTGTGAAGATGCTATATAGAAAGATGAAACGAGGTCTCAGACAACAACACCAATGGAGCACATATGACCCTAAGAAATTGTTTGAATTAATGAAGTATAAAGACCATAAACTAAAGCAAGCTGAGTTTTTCGCTACGATTGACCGAATTGAAGAGATCTCAGCAGAACCTAATATGAAAATCAAGGAGAGCGAGATGATGGATCTCTTCTTCTTCATGC
>CAZMBV010000211.1:0-3850 GCA_964564335.1 uncultured archaeon | reverse complement strand
TATGCGGCGACTTGAAGAGAAGATAACACCTTTCACTAGAGAGATCTAGTTCAAGTTCCTTCTATTGAGGCTTCTGAATCCGGGTACATCGGCATAAGGATATCACGGGTTGGTGTTGTATTCATTACCACATCCAATGTCTCATCGTTCCTCATTAAAATGCAACCAAGGAACTCGTACTCAAATTTATCCAAACGAATATTCACACCTCGCCGAGGAATCTGAGTAAGAAGAAGGATGATAGAGAAATTACCTCGAGGAAGTTGATTGAGAATTCCACGCTTCATATCAGGTTCAAGTTCACCTTCAAGTTGACGGGTCATGATACCACGTTCGATGAAGTTGTAGCGGATTCTTTCGAAATCACCACTTGAGCTCTTTTTAGGACGAATGAACGAAATCGAGTACCCCAGACGTTTCAATGAATTGTACCCAATCAAAGTTCTGAAGAGTGGAGGACTTAACGATTCTAGTTCCACTTTACGTAACTCTACAATCTCGCCATCTCTTCGTACTTTCAGGTTCATTGCGCTCACGTTTCTGTAGGTTTCTGAGTTATATAATTCTTGATAAACACCTATGTAAAGGATTCTGAGTAATCAATCCGCGATTGCACTTTCACGCTCTAATAATTCGATTTTTGTATCAATACCGTCGCCGTATCCGCCAATTCCGGTTGATGAAACGACTCTATGGCATGGAACAATCGGAGTAAATCGATTATTAGCCATGACATTGCCGACAAAACGAGCTGCACGTGGCAACCCAGCATATTCAGCCACGACTCCATAAGGTAATGTTTTCCCGTATGGAATAGCCATTGTTGTTTTGTAAACTGCAATCTGTTTTGGAGAGAGGTCTGCAAAATCCAGTTGGATACCCTTAATATTTACATCTTTCTTACCCTCATAGATATCAAAAATAGAATTTAGAATTTCGATATATTCATCCTGTTCAGTTATAGGTAGGTCAAATCCGTTGGCAGCTCTGATTGCGTCATCCTGCGTTTTCTTTGGTAGACAAGAGGCATAAAGTCCCTTGGATGTAAAAACTCCTGCTACATGTCTATTCCCTCGCTGTAAGAGGGCCATAACTTTCTCTCTCATCAAAGGTGATTCGCCTTTCACAATAGATCATGAGCCATCTTGAATTCGAGTGTCAAAATAGAACTCAATTCAGGATCACTCTTCTTTGCTCCTAGTGGGACCCAACCTCCATCTTCTTTTTGGGAGTTGATAATCAATTCAATTCCATTTTTAAGAATCTGCTTCTCTTTCTCAGACTGCGGTTTTCCGATTGCTGTCAAATCGGCCATATCGAATATTGAGCCTGTTTCTAAGCATTCGCTCAAGTGTTGTAATAGAGCAACTCTTCCATTAACGTATACTTTGTTGTCAGTATCAACACCAACTGCTCGTAGACCTCGAATGATGTTACCAGTTCCGAGAGGGTCAGAAATTTGTTGATCTTTGTAATCAGGCCAATTACCATCCTCATATTGTGAATGCAATAAGAAATCACGTGCTTTTCGAAGTCTTTCTGTATCTTCATAATTCACTGAACAGAGTGCTTCGAGAGCTTTTCCTGTAAGCCAAGTTATACTGATGCCAACCGGATACCAATCCCTTCCGATGCCACCCCACTTATCTTCTATATGTGGATCTAATTTGAGTGATTCTCCAAAACCGCCATCTTTCTTCTGTCTGGATATAATGAAGGCAGTCATTTGTTTGATAATGTCTTTGTAATTACCATTGAAAGATGAAATCAAGGTGAGCAATTCCGCTGTGTCTTTAGTAGAACTTGGCGCTCCTCTCTTGAATCCAAATGGAACACCTCCATCGGAATTTATTATATCCTGAAGGTCTTCCATGACATCGTTTTGTAGACTGGATGGAATCTCGAAGTTTGTTGTAGTCAATCGCACTTTATCAGCGATATTTCCTTTCGACAGTATAAAGTTTTGAAAATCATGGTGAAGTTCGTTTACCATCTTAATAAGGTCCTCCTTTGAATGAGTGTACAATCCCAGAAAATAGAAGGATTGTAAAATAAGCTAGAATATTAATTGGCCCAAACTCATAGATATGTATAGTATTAGGTTACTGGATATTAAAGATATATTGGTGTGGGTCAATCATCCTCGCTTTCATAGTATTCCAGTATTTCTTTCCGACGCTCCCTTTGTTCATCTTCAGATAGCTGTTCAGAAGCACGACTCTCTTCTTCTACAACGACGATTTTCTCTCGTGGAGTGTGTTTGATACGATATTCTACCTTGTAGGGAGGAGCAGTTTTTACCGTTTTTTCGTGACCACATTCTCTACATTGCAGAACAAGTGTCTTCTTCGACTTGTTAGCTTCATCACGTTTTGGTAGCATTAGTGCGCCACATTTTTCACAGAATTCCACAGTTATCCCCAATCCATTATGGTTCTCGCGTACCTGTATGGTTCTCATTTAAGTTTGACGTTTGAGCCTCAACAGAGTAAACAAGAACGCAAATAAAGTTGTATACAAAAAGAAAGACTTATGATAAAGATGACTCGTGCCCCGCATCAGCAAAACCTCTGGAACTAGGTAGATTTAGAACAAGTAAGGAAGTATTCAAAGTGGTACGAGTAAAACCATTCAAAGCTTACAGGTACGATGAGAGTAAAGTCGGAAACCTCTCGAGAGTTGTCACACCTCCTTATGATATCATTAAGGGTGCAAAGGTTGACGAACTGCAGGGTCTTTCCGAACACAATATTGCATGGATTATCAAAAATAAACCGAGAGATGATGATAGTTCTGAGAATAATCAATACACTAGAGCGAGGGATCATCTCAAGAAGTGGATTGCTGATGGTTCATTGAAACAGGATGAGAAGGACTCATTTTACGTCTATGGTCAAAATTTTGAAATTGGAGGGAGGAAACTCTTCAGATTCGGATTCATCGGTCTTCTCGAACTGGAAGAATTTGCATCTAAAGAACCAGATTCAGAATCATTTGCAGGGGTTCTACAGCATGAAGAAACCTTACCCAAGGACATAGTTGATAGACTCAGTCTATGCAGAAGCGCGATGGCAAACTTCGGTCAAATCTTCGTTATCTATCCTGACAAAGAGGGGAGTGTTGATGCTATTCTGGAGAAGAATATGATGAAGAATCCGGTCGCAGATATTACTGATACAGAGGGAGTTAGACACAGAATTTGGACTATTGATGTGGAGGCGGATGTACAGGCAGTGACAGATAATATGGCTGACAAATACATCATTATTGCTGATGGTCATCATCGATACAAGACAGCACTCCAATTATCGAGCGAGAATCCTGACTTAGAATCAGCAAAGTACAGGATGCTTACATTTGTGAACATCTCCAATCCGGGTCTCATTGTACTTCCAACTCATAGACTTGTACATAACCTAGAGGTCTTTTCAAAAGACAAACTTCTCGAAAATATCATGCAATACTTCGAACTCGCAATCTTCGATAACAAGGATGAGATGTTCGATATAATGGATAAGATGTTCACACAGAGCAAACACTCTTTTGGTTTGTTCATGGATGATGAAAATTACTATGCTTTTACATTGAAGGACATGGATATAATGAATTCATTACTTCCAGACAAATCTCCAGAACTGCGTAGTCTCGACGTAGCGATTCTGCATACTCTCATTCTTGACAAGATGCTTGGAATAGGCAAGGACAAACTACTGCAAGGTACCATGAAAGGTGGAGGTTTTGTGTCATACATCAAGGGGATTGGTGATGCAGTGGATGAATCAATTCAGACGGTGAAAAATGGTGCACAAGCCGTCTTCTTTATGAACCCAACAAGAGTTGAAGAAGTCGA
>CAZMBV010000210.1:0-3899 GCA_964564335.1 uncultured archaeon | reverse complement strand
TCTCACAGGGAGCATTACAAACTCTTCCTAGTGTTCCAGCAAAGGGATATGTATCCCGCATAAGTTTGAGCGCTTCGTCAAATCGCTTATCACGTGCCAAATTGACAAATCGTTGAGTACGAACCCCTGCAGGACATTCAACATGGCAGGGTGGTTGCCCGTAGCGAGTTGTGATACCGAAATTTTGTTGAAGCAAGTACAATGCAGTTTCGGGATCTGTTTCGATCTTTGACGTTGCTTCTTGCAATCTCTCTGTAAATACATCCTTCTCTTTTCCAGCAGACTCCGATGCCTCTAGTGTATCTATTAGTGATTTGAGAAAATCTTGTAATGCGCCTGTTGTAGAGATTTCAATTGTTTTTTCAATATTAGTAACCGCATCCTTGAGAACTACATTATTCTTGATTTCTGAAACAATCTCTGCTTTTTTAGCTGTACTGAGGAACTTTGTAAAATATGAATCTGGAAATGCTACAATATCATCAACTAAGGGGGATAGCTCTTTTTTCAGTTCATCAATTGCCTCGTTTACCTTGCTTGGAGGGATAACTTGCTCTTCCTTCATTCCACCAAGAGCCAGAATCATCTCCATCATACGTTTACGCTTTGGAGAGAGATCCTTTGGAATAGATGATCCGCTCATTTGCCAACCTCCATCCATTTGCCTGCAGTCCCTGTATGTACGGGGGTAGGCCCGAGCTCCTTAGCCCGACGTGCCATTTCAGATATCGCAGTTGTGAATCTCTCTGGTTCAGCACTGAACATACGGAACATATCTACACGTTCACCTTTCCAACCAATAGCATTCAATATGTCTCGAGCAACATCAACCTGTACCTGTGCAATCTCGTTGCCAGTTCCTCCAACATGACACCTATCTGTTTCACAGGCAGCAATCATGACTGAGCCTGCACCACTTTCAAAGGCCTTGAGAATGTCAATGATACTTACTCGACCTGCACAAGGTACTGGAATAAATCGTGTACTTGCAGGATACTCCATCTTTTGAGTACCTACAATGTCGATAGTAGAAACTGCACACTCTTCGCAATAGAAGCACAAAGTTATGGGATAATCAGGTCCTGCTCCTTCGAGAGTTGCTTGAATTTCGGACCACATCTGGTCGTTAGATAAGAAATTCAATTGTGTAGCTCCAGAAGGACAAAGACTCTGACATACACCACAAGCATGACAATTGAGGGTGTCAATGGCAGCTTTGAACAATATTTTCTGGTCCTCGTCTACCTCTTCAGAGTCTGTCTGCTCAATCATGAGGGGTACCCCACGAGGACACTGTTGTGCACAGAGGCTGCATCCTACACAGTCATCAACATTTAGGACTGCACCTCTCATAATGGTCTGAATCTTTCCGCCTTGAAGTTCATTATGTAATATGAGTGCACCAGCCTGAGCATCGGTTACAGATTCTGAAACAAATTGAGGTCGTGTAACTGCTCCAACTGCAACAACACCTCTCCTACGGGTTTCATTACGTCTCAATTTTCCGTAGAGTTCCTTGATGTGCCCATTATCCTCCAGTGCATACCCGAGGGTTTCTGAGAGTTCGAAGGTTCCATCTGGAGGAAGAATCGCTGCCGAAAGGACAAGTAAATCAGAAGTCACCTCAAGATACTCATCCATAAGTGAATCATAGATTTTAACATGAGTCTTCCCGTCTTGTTCCCAGACCATACTGATTCTACCACGAATATAGTCTACACCGACCTCACGAGATTCTTTATAGACCATTTCATTCTCAAAGGGTACTCGAATGTCCATATAGACAATACGAACCTTGGCATCTGGTATCTGCTTCAGTATTTCAAGTGAGTTATCGATAGCAAAAGTACAACAGAGTTTACTACAGTCCTTTTTATAATCCTCAGATCGGCTGCCAACACATTGGACCATTACAACCTCTTTTACTTGACCATTGTCCGAGGGACGAGTCAAAGCCCCCTCTGTTAGCATTTTGGAGAGTTGAAACTGTGTCACCACATCGGGATTCTTACCGTATCGATATTCTTCCATACCTATTGGTTCGAATTCTTTGAATCCGGTAGCCATTACAACAGCTGAAGTTTTCAAAGTTAGTTCATCATCACAGTCACCTGTGACATAATGGATAGTAAAATCACCCATCTCCCCAGTAACAAACTTGACTCGGGTCTTTGTTAGAATAGTAATCTTAGCGTCTTTTTCAAGAGCTTCTAGACGACCACTAAGGATTTCCTTACCCGGTTTACCTGAAGGAGCAATAATTGGGAGATGTCTTACATGGCCTCCAAGTTGGTCACTCACCTCCATGAGATTTACATCATATCCTAGATTTGAGAGACTCAAAGCAGATTCAATTCCTGCGATTCCTCCACCAATAACTGAAACGTGGTTTGTAATCTCCTTTGTTTCAAGAACCAGTGGTACAGAAGTTGCTGATCGTGCTAAAGTTCCGCGAATCATATCTAATGACTTCTTACTTGCCTCGTCAACATCACTATGAACCCAAGCAGAATGCTCACGGATATTTACATACTGAATTTGTGAGCTATCAATTTTTTTCTTCTTGAGGTATTGATCAATACGTGGCTGAATTTTCTGGCTTGTACAGGCTGCAATTACAAGGTGACCATTATTCTCTGTTAATAGCTCACCAATCTTTGCGAGTCCTTCTTCTTGGCAGACAAGGTCCTCTACTGTAACAGAAGCAGTCAAACTATTTTTCTTGAGTTCTGATTCAAGGAGATTGTATGAGAGCCCTAGTTGTTTGCCACATGTGCAAAGTAACACTGCTGATTTATTGTCGCTCATCTCTTCTCACTCCCTATTCTGAAGTATCTTTGAAACAACGGCTCTTGCCTGTGTAACACTCTCTGGAACTTCTGAGGGACCTAAAGCTGACCCACATGCATAGACACGGTCTCCAACAACTACCTCAGTTTCTAGATTTGTTGCACCAATGAAACCACTTGCCGATTTCAATCCAAGAGAGGTCATAATCTCAGAACTCCCTGCAGAGGGTTCGAGTGCAGATGACAATACAAAGAGATCAACGGAGAACTTTAGATACTTGTTCAGTAATGAATCAAATACAATGATGTCAAGAGTGCCATCACTTTGTGGTTCTATACGAGAAACTCTACCGCGAATGAATTCAACACCAGCTTCGCGTGTTTGACGATAATATCTCTCATGCCGATCATAAGTTCGAATGTCCATATAGACAACACTTACGTCTACATCTTCTCGTTCTTGTGTGAGAATTGTTGCATGTTTTAGCGCGTATACACAACATATCTTGGAACAATAGGGGTAGTAATTCTCATCTCTACTACCGACACACTGGACCATCATGACTTTTTTTGCAGGTTTACTATCAGACGGTCTCAGAAGAGTCCCTTTTGCTTCTCCAAGGGGATCCAATATCCGTGCCAGTTCAAGCTGTGTGATGATGTTAGGATGTGTTCCATATCCATATTCGTCAACATTTACAGGTTGCATCTCATGATAACCTGTAGCAATAACAATGTCTGATGCACTGATTGTTTTCTTATCACCCTTAGCATCAAGATTGATTGCCTTTGTGGGGCATTCTTCTGCTGCACTAATAGTACCCGCATCTTCAATCTCAGGGTCATACACCACGGCCTGTGGTTGACATTGGGGTGAAACCAGACTGAAAGCCTTTGATCTCTCAATACAGAGACCACACATGGTGCATTTCTTTGGGTCAATATACTGCGGACCAACATTCAGTTTGACACTGAATTTTCCTGGTGTTCCTGAGATTTCTTCTACTTCACAATTCATCTTGAGGTCAATATTGGGTTGCTCTGTGAGCGCACTTCTGTAGAAACACTTACGAATTCCAGGACGCCAGCGATTCCCCTCAAAGCAATAGA
>CAZMBV010000209.1:0-3916 GCA_964564335.1 uncultured archaeon | reverse complement strand
AAGAAATCTCAGCAGTCCAGACCTCCACAGGGAAAACTTTAGCAAATCCATAATCATTTAGTATACTATCCAAATCTACAGGGAAACTGGCCTCAGATACTTGAAATCGGGGAATAAGATCTCTACTACTGTAGAATTCAATTACAAAATCAATTGCAGTGGAAAGGTCAAGACCGGGAGGCCCCAGAGGTAACACACTGTTTGCGCGTCTTGTCACTCCATGGTCAGCTCGTAATAACCAGCCTCCTATTCTCATTCGTTCTTGAGCAAACCATGCGTTATGACCAAGTAGTTCAAGCTCATTAATTTCTTCATGATTCATTGTACCGACGCTTCCTCCTGTGCGGAAAAATCATATTTCGACATGAATTTAACGAACGTGATATGAACATAATCTGATTCAAGATGAGTACTCTTAGATGGAATCTGATGCTAGGAGAATGGATTATTGTTACACCAAGGAGTCCAGTTCAAGGTGCATCTGCGCAATGTCCATTCTGCCAAAGAAATAAAGAATTATCTGGCGACTTGCAGGTGCTAACCGTGCAAGATGAATTTCCTGCATTAGATCCCCAGGTGGGAGTAATGCCTCTGATTGAGAACTATGTAATTGAAGCACCGGCATATGGATTCTGTAAGACAATAATCCTCTCGCCTAGACATGATGAACAAATCGAAGTGATGAGTGACAATCATCTCGAGAAAGTATTTCGAGAATATCTCAGAGTATTCCAAGAATTGGATAAAGAGAAAGGTGTCGAGTATATCTACGAATTTGAGAATAGAAGAAAACTGAACCATCCTCATGCACAAGTCTATGCACTTCCATTCGTGCCTCCTCGAATCAAACAGGAACTCACACAGTTTCGAAAAATGTGGGAAGAAGAAGAACAATGCTTAGTATGCCAGATATTGAAGAATGAACTGAAGACTCCAACAAGTAGAATCATCTTAGAAACAGACCATTTTGTCTCGCTTGTGCCACACTTTGCCCGTGGACCGTATGAGGTTCATATCTACCCAAGAGAGCATGTGGGAAGTCTTGTTGAGCTTGATGACAAACTACTAGAACTTGGAAAGTTGTTTCAGAATGTTGTGCAGAGATATTCCAAGATTTTTGATGAGCCTGAATATGTCATGGCTTTTCATACACGTCCATCCAAAGGGAAACATCCCTATTGGCATTTTCATATTGAATTACAAGCATTACGAAAGAAATGCTCTGAAGGAGTGGAAACTGGTATAGCTGTATTCACAAATGATTCTTGTCCCGAAGATAATGCTAAAGAGCTGAGAGAGATGATATGAAGATGGATTATCTTAATGTACTGATTGATATCTTCCAAAATGCAGAGGATGTTGCAATATGAACTCCATCGATTTGGTTAGAGCATTTGCGCCAATACTTCATTTTCATCCAGAAGAGAGTGTGCACTGCTGCTTTCCATCCGATGCAGAGAAGATATACGAATTGTATCATGAGAACTGGGAAGAATTTGAAGTTACAAAGACACCTAAGACTCTTGATGAACTAACACCATGCTACTATGAGATATGGACAAGTCAAAGGATGACTCAGATTCGTTACTGGTTCTGGTACAATTACAACGATTTTCCAGGGACACATTTTGGTGTAGGTGATCACTTAGGAGATTGGGAGCATGTAGAAGTTAGGCTATACAATAGTAGCCAGATGCAAGATGCAATCTGGTTATTATCGAATCATTTGAGTGCGAGAGCTGCATCCATGACTAAGACCATGCCAAGTTTTAATGTAGAAACTCCTATCTGTGGAGGAACACATCTCCATGTTTGGGTTGCACTCGGGTCTCATGCAAATTATCCTTCCCCTCAAAGTACTCCAAGATGTTACATGAAAATCTTCTGTGATAGAATTCAAGATAAGGGAGAAATCTGGTATACCGAGAGAATGCTGAAAAAACTAGATGAAACTAATTTTCGGGAGTTTACTGGTCGATGGGGCGATGAGAAAGCCCCAAGAAGTCCAATGAACGAATACAATAACAGATGGCGTAATGCGCCAGAATAGTGCTCATCGTAGAATAGCCTTTGATCATTTAGGACAAACAGCGCTATACCCTTTTCGTAATATTGTATCAACTATTTCATCAGATTCATTTGGAAAGTCCTGGTTATAGTGTGCGCCACGACTTTCCCTTCTCATCCTTGCCATCTTGATGATAAGTTCTGCGACAAGTGCTATATTTCGCAGTTCAACAAGGTCAGGAGTGAGATTAAAGTCCCAGTAGAATTGATTGATTTCACGCATAAGAAAACTAATACGATTTCTGGCTCTAATGAGTCTTTTATTTGAACGAACGATTCCTACATAGTTAATCATGATCCTACGGATTTCTTCCCACAGGTGAGAAATAACTACCAATTCATCAGAGTCTGTTGCTTCTCCAGGATCCCAGGGGGATATGACTGCTACAGGGATGTCTTCTTTGAGTTCTTCAATAGCTCTAATAGCTGCATTGTGTGCTGTGACCGTTGCCTCAAGGAGAGAATTAGATGCAAGTCGATTTGCTCCATGAAATCCAGTACATGCAGTTTCACCTATCGCAAAGAGACCGTCAACGTCGGTTTTTCCATTGATGTCTACTCTAACACCGCCCATCATGTAATGTGCAGCAGGAACAATAGGGATGGGCTCTTTTGTAATATCAATTCCAGCCTCAAGACAACCTTCGTATACCTGTGGGAATCTATCTCTGACAAAATCAGGATTCTTGAAGGAGATATCAAGCCACATATGGTCTGCGCCTGTCCTCTTGAGCTCGTTATCAATCGCTCGTGCTACCACATCACGAGGTGCAAGTTCAGCGTCTTTGTGGTAATTAGGCATGAATCGTTTACCATCAGGACCAATGAGTTGTGCGCCTTCTCCCCTAAGTGCTTCAGAAATAAGCAAGGACCTTATTTTATGATGAAACAATAATGTCGGATGAAATTGAACCATTTCTAGATTCATTACACTGGCACCAGCACGGTATGCCATTGCTATTCCATCACCAGTGGCAACATCTGGATTACTGGTATAGAGAAAAACTCTTCCTGCACCACCAGTTGCAAGAACAGTAACCTTAGAGGTGAAGTGCTCAATCTGATATGTATTGGCATCTAGAACATAAGCACCGTGCACCCGGTTATTTCGTACATAGAGGTTGATACCCATATGATTCTCAAAGACTTTGATGTTCTCTGCACATTTGATTCGCTTAACAAGTGCAAGCTCGATATCTTCACCAGTATGATCCTTAACATGAAGAACACGTCGTTTACTATGTCCACCCTCAAGACCCAAGTCATAATCACCGGTGTCTTCCTCAACGCAGAAATCAACACCCAACTTAACTAGTTCGCGAATTCGTTCTGGACCATCACGAACGAATTTTTCAACAACATCTGGATGGCAAAGTTTGTCGCCTACACGAATAGTATCTTGAATATGTAATTCAACTGAGTCATCAGAATCAACAACTGCAGCAATACCACCTTGTGCTCTTTCTGTCGAAGAGTCTGTCATTCGTTCTTTGGTGATTATGTGGACAGTACCATGTTTGGCGACTTTCAGGGCAAATAGTAGACCAGAAAGTCCACTGCCGATGACTAGGAAGTCTGATGTATAGACATTGTTCGCCATCCTGAATATCCTCCTATTCCCTTCATGGATTCAGCTTCATAAGCCTTCTTGAAATTGTAGAAAGATATTAACATGCGTTAACAGACCTAATCTCAAGGCAAAATTGGAAGGAAAACTTGTGACAACTTGCGAGGAATGTAAACGATTCGGATACACGAAAACAAATCAAGAATCAAATCCTTGTGCATTATGTGGGGAGTTGAGATGCGAAGACCATATGATCTGGGTTCCAGCATATGAAATCGAGAA
>CAZMBV010000208.1:0-3947 GCA_964564335.1 uncultured archaeon | reverse complement strand
CTCTGTACAGAGGAGTGGATCTGTCGTATCCCAATGAAATCTCGGACTAGTTATGGGTTCTCTATCAAGGCAACTTGCTAGAACAGATTTTGATGCCTTTGGAAGAAATGGCATAAGCGGTCGGAGACCTTTCTTCTTCAGCTCGGGCACAAGATGGTCATAGGTAACTCCGGGTTCCACCATTACCACTTTATTGGTACTATCAATCCGGAGAATCTTGTGCATCTTACTCATATCAAGAACAACAGCGTCCTTTACCTTAGGCAAAGAAGAACCTCGTAGTTTTGGTCCAGCAGAACTTACAGGGACAAGAGGAATTGAATTCTTATTTGCCCACTTTACAATCTTTACTATCTCATCACTTGAAATAGGCCAAATAACCAATGCGGGAGGGTAATCTCTCGAATATTGCAAACGTAGAGTCTCCTCATCAGAAATTCTATCACTCCCGGTAATCTGGATCAACTCAGACATTACATTTTCATTCATTGTAAATTCCTTCTGTGTCGAAAATTATCATTCTAAATACTTCAGGTGTTTTTTAACGAGCTTGAGCTTTCGCATCAATATCGTCTTACGGTGTTCAAGAAATGCTCGTTTAATTGGATCACTAGGCAGTCTACTGATTGCATTTAGAATCGTCGCTTCTGGAAGAATTTCATCAGTTCCAAACTCATGAATCTTGCTGAAAACTTCCTGTGTAAAATCAGGAGGCAAGCTCGCAACAGTGGACTCGATGAAGCGAGAGTTGAACATGAGATACTCCGCAACATAATTACTAATATCATCAAGTGTAGACTTTCCCATCTCTGTTAGACTGTAGTGAGTTTTTTCATCCAGGATGCTTTTTGCAACGAACTTCTTTTTCTCAAGTGCCTGAAGCGCAGGATACATAGTTCCCGTCTTTGGAGACCATGAGCCCTTGAATCCATTTCGTAACTTTCTGAGAACTTCGTATCCATACTTTGGCCCTTCTAGAAGTTGAATCAGAATAAGTAGTTGGATAGGAGTTAGCTTTGCAGGAGTAGGAAGGAACAACTTGATCTGCTTACTCACCTTTATCACAACTAAGTAGATTTCTACGTAGTTGTGTTCTGCCCACTTATATATCAACTGGCTGGAAATTTGAGCGGTTGCAATACAAGTGTTTTCAAATTTAAAGTCAAAATATCATGTAAAATAATTTCTTTGCAAAGTAAGATGCATCTACATTCTCTAATCAGTTCTATAGTAATGCTTATACAATCTCCAAATTCGAGAAACATACCTTCCAATGATATGAAGAGTTGGATCAAATAGAAGGTCTGAAATAATGGATTTTGTCATATTCTTCTTAGCGGGAACAATTGGACTCATTTCCGGTCTGGCAAGTGGGTTCTTTGGAATCGGAGGAGGATCAATCAGAATACCATTACTAAATCTCGTTGGATTTTCTATTATTGGTGCGTACGGTATTAATCTAATGACCTTACCTGTATCAACCTTGATTGGAGCAGCATCTCAGAGGCATAATATCGATTTAAAACTTGGAAGCTACATGATATTTGGAGGTTCAATTGGTACAGTATTGGGAACGTTGATTGCGTTTTCACTATCAACTTCGGATTTCATTTTGGCAACTGTATTCCTCATCGTGTCACTATTATCAGTGATTGGAATGAACTTCAATCACATAGCGACTGAGACCGCTCAAAAGCTTAAGGCATCATTCATTGGACTTTTTTTCAGTACATTATTCGCTAATACGTTGACAGGGATGCGAGGAGGAAGTGAAGGTTCGTTATTTGTTCCGATCCTCAGATTTTTTAATATTGAAATGCATAAAGCAATTGCAACAGCTCTTTTTGCAGCCATCTTCACTTCTATCGTTGGAGTGCTTCTCTACTGGAACCAACAAGAGCTCCTACTTATTGAGGGACTTGTAGTATTGACAGCAGCAGCCATCGGTTCACGAATAGGGAGTTACTTTTCGTTGAAGACAAAACCAAGATGGTTAGAGATTGGGTTGACAATTATCATTATAGTACTTGCAGGTTTTCCACTCCTAAAGGTCCTTTTGGTTTAGTTGAGAGAATCTTGGAGAGATATCTTCATGCCATCGACTGAATCAAAGAGAGAACCTATCCACGGGCTTTGCTTCTGGCTATTATTGTCAAAATAAGTCCCAAGGCTGATGCAGTATTCAGAATAAGCCATGCGAGAACCAGTAATCCACCCCATCCAACTGTTAGAACGACCCAGATTACAGTTAAAATCAGGCTGATAAGGCCAAAGCCTGAAGCTATTGCAATTATGAATTTGCCAGATCGAACATGAGAAGTAGTAAGTAAGTAGCCTCCAAGAATGACTGCAATTCCTCCTAACCAAGCAATAACGAATAGGATAAACAACAGGATGTTAATGATCAGGTAAAAGGGAGCGAGAGCTGGTATTGCCTGCAGAAAGTAAAAAATCAGAACGATTGTATCAATTCCGCCTGTATAATTGGCTCCTAGGAGCAAGAGACCACCGATCAAACAGAGTGCAAATGGAGTCTGATTTTTCATTGCATTCACTTACATGAAGTCATGATTTTTACTTTATTGCTTTTTCGAGATACTAATTTCATGGACTTCTTTGTTCGAAACCGCAACTACCATGAAGATGTAAGTCGCTTTTCATTCGAAGTTATAATTCAGAGTCTTTATCTATCAGTTTTCAATAAGCTGTAACTAGGTCTGGAGAATCATGACGGTATATGTGACCCTAAAACAAGTGCCTGATATTCCCATTGAAGCTGACGTGATTACACCAACTGCTTTTACAGGAAAAACTTTAGAGCAGATTGGGAAACTAGAGGTAATTCAGGGAAGCGATTCACTCGAATTAAGGGATTTCTTCAAGATTAAGGGAGTTCCTGGTAAAAGCGAGGAGGAAACCGACATTGCTTTGAGCGGGGATTTACGCAAGGTAAAATTGATCGGCAAGGGGATGAATGGAGGTATCATCAACATTGAGGGCGATGTAGGAATGCATCTCGGCGCGGAAATGGTCGCTGGAAGAATCACTGTGACAGGTTCTGTGGATGCCTGGGCAGGAGCTGAGATGAGTGGTGGAAATATCCAGATAGAAGGGAATGCTGGAGACTATCTGTGTGCTGGATACCGTGGAACTTCTGATGGAATGACGGGTGGCAGAGTATTTGTTTCAGGGAATGTTGGTAATGAAATGGCGCTTCACATGCGAAAGGGATTCATTGCAGTTAAAGGTGATGTAGGAGAGATGGCTGCTGTGCGAATGAAAGGCGGCTCTATTATGGTGTGTGGTGAATTAGGCGCGAGAGCTGGTATCGAAGCAACAAAGGGTATGGTCTTTGCTCTCGGAAAAATCAAATCACTAAGTCCTACGTACAAATACAGTGGTACCTCAGAGAGAGAATTCACAGGGTATTATATTCGATACTTGAAGTCTCGTAGACCTGATTTTATTCAATCTGATATCTTACCATCTGAAAAATGGGTAAAGTTTGTGGGAGATTTTGCTGAAGCTGAGTCAAAAGCTGAAATATACGCTAGATTGGATTTTAATACACATCTTATGAGTTGATAGACAATGAATCTGAATAGAGCTGCACTCAAGATTTTCGAAGAAATTGTAGAACGAAGTAAAGAATTGGAATGTGCTGTTTCAAAACAATCCAATGGGACAACTATTCTAGATGCTGGTATCAACGTACCCGGTTCAAACGAAGCAGGGCGATTAGTTGGTGAAATTTGCCTTGGTGGATCTGGAACAGTTTCACTAACTGAGATAACACTCGAAGACATTACATTACCTGCTGTTTCAGTCAATGTGGATAAAGTAACAGAAGCGTGTCTCTGTTCGCAGTATGCAGGGTGGACAGTTCAGGTTGACAAGTACTTTGCAATGGCATCAGGTCCCGCTAGAGCACTATCGAGAGTTGAAAA
>CAZMBV010000207.1:0-3948 GCA_964564335.1 uncultured archaeon | reverse complement strand
GAGCTGATTAGTCCAAAAGGTACGGACAATGTCACATTGCCTATGATCTCATGCTTGGTGATGTTTCTGGTTGCAATGCAGATGGGACTTCTAGGATTATAATGCATTAGCGATCAACGACTAAACGATAGTAGAAAGCATTACCGGCAGTATCACTATCCCTTTCAATACGTATCACTTGACCAGGTCGTGCACCTAAAACTCGTGCAGCAGGGTCGCTCACATAAATACGTGGAAGTTGTGCTTTCTTTATCTTATAGTGACCAAGAACCAAATCGACCTCAGATTGTTCAGCAATAATGTGTGGGGGGACTAGGTCATGTTCAAATAAATCGAATGATGCGTAATTTCCTTTGACGAGTTCAATATGGGAAACCTTGGCAAATTTTTTGGCGGCGGGAGTAAAACGATTGCCACCCACAAGCATACCTCTCTGTGATTCTGTTTCTTCCATCTCTTTGAGTAAGTCACGCACAATTGCAATTCCTACGACACGTTCTTCTTTGAGAATCCAAATCACATATTTCGCGATAGAGTCTTCAGAAATACTTACTGGTTGCATAGTAAAACGGTCTTCATATTCTAGTAGCTCGTGGGCTGCAAACCCCCTAAGTTCAAGAAGTTCTCGAGTCTTTAGTACAATACGCGGAAAAGCAATTTCAACCAATATTAAAAACACCCATTCAGATAGACATTCGAGAGTGTTTGATATAAGTATTCCCGAATAGCGGAATGAATGGCTAGAATTATCGGTTCTAATTGACTAATCTATAATAGTATGAAGTTCCGGAAGTTAAACTATCTCGTTCAATTCGAAGTACTTGACCTTGTAAAGCACCCAAAACTTTGACAGCAGGATCATCAGATGCAATCCGCGGCAACTGTGATTTTTTGATCTTGTAGTGAGTTAGGACCATATTGATTTCCTCATCACTAGCAATCCAGTGCTTAGGAACGAGTTCATGTTCGAATAGGTCAAATGAAGCATAACCACCCTCTACAAGTTCGATTCTTGCAGCCTTGGCATATTTCTTTCCAGCAGGAGTGTATCTAGAGCCGCCAACAAGCATTCCCCGTTGAGCCTCATTCTCTTCCATCTTAGCAGCAAGATCTCTGAGCAATGCAATACCAACTACACGAACCTCTTTGAGGACCCAGACAACATATTTGAGAACCGTACCATCTTTCTCTTTTGTCGGATACATGACATATTTATCATCATATTCCAATAATTCGGTTGTCTTGTAAGCCCGAAGATTCAGAAGACTTCGCGTCTTCACAATTGGTCTTGGTAGGTCATACATGGATACACACCCTGTGACTTTGCTCCGCCCCTGCAGAGAGGATATAAACCTTGTCAAGTGTAACGAGTTAATTAAAATTCTAGGTTTCATTCATCCTCGAAAAGTCTCATGGGTTGCCCGCAGCATACCAAAGTTCCGACTCCTGACTTCTTAACTTCTATTACTTGTTGACAGATGTCACAAACGTAAATTCCGCCTTCTTTTGCCATTTTACTCACCAAATATTATATTGAGTCAGCAATAATGTGCTACCGTTTTATGGGTTTCTAATAAAAACACAAAAATCTGCTGATATCTTATCCAGAAACGCCTAATAGTAGGTGGTACGAAGATTCAAGTACTCCAATTACTCTGTTGCATTATTACAGGTTAGAGGCGATATGCGTGGCCGGACTGACAAAGGGAATGATTGCGGACGTTCACAAAAAGAGAGAAATTAGCCTTCCAGAAGATTTCTTCAAGAATGCAGAACTTGAGGGCATGAAGGCCGCCATGGTAATTTACTTCGAGAGATCAGGTGAGATTAGACTTATACCAATGATGAAAGAAGGTGGGGCCAGAGTAAGACTTGAAGTTGAAAAGGTCAACCCAGCATTAATGCAAACTATGACCCAACTCTTCAAACGTCATGATCTCAAAGTCCTCTTCACTACAGGATTCTGTTTTGAAGAGAATCGATGCATCTATGAAGTATACTTCTCAGCTGATAAAATCAGGGAAAAAGAACCTGATATACGACGTACAATTGACAGTATTCCAGGTCTCTACGAAAGTGAGTTCGAGATTCTTGAAATTGGACAAGAGTGGTAAAATCTACTAATTGCATGTGTCTACAGATTCTGCACAAATTAGAGAGATTACTTGACTATCTGAAGTGCAACATTTTCTTTGACATTAGTTTCTACTACTTCAAGCTTCACTTTCAAAAGGGATTCTAGATATCCCCGGATGAAAGGTGCGGGATAGAAGGGACTACCAACAACAATAAGTCCTTGACCACTGTAGGATATCGATCCCCAACCATTATCTTGTAGAAGTCTAAGAACCATCTCATAACTACCAGTATCAGTTGGATCTAAACCATGGTGCAATCGTACCACATCACCAACAGGTGCCTGACTACCAGCTGTTTGTCCAAGTTCATATTGACTTGTAGGAGTCAATTTTGAGAAGAACAATGACGACATTGCTTCAGATTCGAATGCAGACCTAGATGTGTTAACGTATATGCCTCTCTCATTCCATCTAAATACAGTAAAGTCCAAGAACCAACGGACAGAGTCCTCGATGAGTTGAGCGCGAGACCGTCCAACACGGTCTTTGACTAGATCATCAATATGGTTCACTAATGATTGGGTCATTGTGACGCTGATGATTTTCTTCTTCAATAATGCATTAATTTCATCAAGACGAGTTCGGTCCTTTTCCTGTAATTTTGCCTTGGGATTGTTCTTGCGAAGCTTCGCGAGTTTAGCTTCGAGAATATCCTTTTCTTTCACGAGAAGAGATTCCTCAGAACGTAACGACATTTTATTAGCCTCCTTCCATCATCATCTAAGCAAAGATAGATAATGTTCATAGATAGTATTCGTATCTACTTAAAGCAACTAGAATACATGCAAAGCTACTATTTGAACCCTTTGGGATATTTAGTTTTCACAGAAGAATCCATTAAGATTCCATTTTCTAATCTCACCATGGAAAGCTTATTTGCACCAAATGATACAATTCAGTAGACTACTAATGACGTATTGCGAACTATGGCTAGAATCTGAAGGTGATATGTCCTCGTTCCGTGTTGCACTACTGGCTCCTGAAGAGTTTGAACTTCCAGAAGGATTTACACTGAGTGAGTTTCAAATCGATCCTGACAAAAAGCTGTACCTCTCAGATGTCTTGGAAGGCATAAAAGCTGCAAAAGTAGCGATTGACAAAGCAGCAGCATTCTATAATGAACATGATTTGAAATTCCTTTATTACCGCGAGATTAGAAAACCTTCAGGTGGATAAGAAAAAGAAAGGAAAGAGGGGAATAATCCCCTCAATTGCTTATGGCCAGGCAACTAGCCCTATTAGACTTGGTGCAATTAGAACTACTATACCAACTGCAATTGCAGCTAGCCCAACAAGTACACTTACCGGAACTGAGGCAAATACCTTACCAATCAGTTCAATCAGTTTGAGTATCAATCCACCAATAACATACGCAACGCAGAATATGATAAAACCAATTATCAATAGACCTTTACCAGATATTAGGAAACTAACAATGTCCCCAATTAATGGTGCAGTAGCATATTGAGCAATGAATCCATACATAGTTGCAACACCAAAAACAGCAATAGCCAGAGCAAATACTAGAGCTAACGGAAACTTTGAGAGTACTCGCATCACTAGTGAGAAGCCCATCACAATTAGCATGACCGCGACTATTGTTGCGCTTGGTTGAACTGTCCAAACGACATATCCAACGAAAATGTCCAAGATTCCCACGAAGAAGCCCAAGAAGGTTCCCACGTGTACTAATAGATCAAATATTGAACCCAATAACGGGATTGGATCTGTGATGTTTTCCAACAACCAGATAGCCAGAAGGCCTCCCGATAGTATGAGCACCCACGCTACTACCCAGTCACTCTGGAAG
>CAZMBV010000206.1:0-3965 GCA_964564335.1 uncultured archaeon | reverse complement strand
AGGTCTAACAAGACTTGACCCGACCAATATCTAATTCGATTGAATCAATAGAGAAATTAAAAAACACGGCATCAAATGGTCCATTTCAGATTGATGACAATAGTTGATATGGAGAGAATTCTAACGGACATCTCAATATCACAACAATCTCATGATGGAAAAGAAACTCAACTCATTCTGAAAGATATTGCAAGAAGAAAAGGGTGGCTCAACAAAAGACGGGTCCTAGGAAAGTCCCCTTGCAATCTACATCTATCAGTCTGCAGTTCTATCTATCTTATTCCAAGCAATGATTTCGTCAATATCTCCTCTGCTTGTAATTGATCGTGCTAGTTTTACACAAAATCCAGATGTTTTTTTCTTGTGAATCGTAAAGATTGCGCAAAAGATCCCGATTAAACTGATAGATGCCAGGATAGTAAAAACACACAACATTAGACTAAGTGGAAACGGTGATAGAAGGTTGATTACTAGAAGAATCAATAGAGAAACAATCTCGACAACATAAGGAACTGGAGAAAGAAATGGTGCAGTTGCATTCTTATAGATTTCATCTGTGGACATTTGATCCATATTTTCAATCCAAAAATTCACGTCACCAATTCGATTTGCCTTAAAGTTAGCAGCTTCGTACCCTAACTCTCGAAGTTTCATGATATGACCTCGTTCATGTACTGCAGTTTGAAGAGCCATTGCAAGGAGGAACACTATGAAATAGATAGAACCATACATCAAGTACTCAAAGATCCAAGACCATGCATAATTAATTCTACCGAGATAACTGATAACAAGTACAATTAGAAAAAGAACTACTGCTTTTGATTGTGATAATTGGATAAGAAGAATATTGATAGTTCCTTTTTCCGCTCCCATGTATTAATCAGGGCGAGTTCTTGCTGATAGGTCTTCTTCCTTACATAGTAGTTTGCTTCTCATGAAAAATATAGGCTCAACTCATTTGACAACACTTTGCAAAAAGAAAAGGGTGGCTCAACAAGACTGGAGATGGAGAATCCTCTATTAATTCTATCATATCAATCCCTATTTAATGATAGGTTCATTTTCCATTCAGTTTTTCTAACTCTGAAATAACTCTGGAATACATTGCTGAGGATAAATGAAAAGTAGTTTTTTCAACAAGAAAACGGATATTGGTCTGTGATTCGTTTTTCGAGAGTATTCCTCTCTTTGTGGCAGATAGAATGATTCCAATAGTCCCAGTCACTCTTAATCCAAGAGTTCTAGCAACATCTCTGGCTGCTAGGTCATCTATGACCATGACCGAATCCGTTTTTCTCTTGGTATGATAAGCAAGTACGAGAGCATCTATCTCACCTTGGTGAAGCCCCATTTCATCAAGACGGTCTTTCAGCGGACTTTCGGGGACCTCAGACATGATTAACCAGTCTGAGAATGCATCCATCAAGATTGCATACTCTGGTGTAGCTACATCAAGAACCTCCTCTCTAACACTATCCACAGTGAGCACTTGGTCGAACAATTGCTGTAATAAATTAAGGAGCCCCAATTTTCCTAAATAGATTAGAGGTGATGAATTGACGATTGCAATCACTTCAAAAACCCTCTGAGAAGATCAAATCCTCTGTAAGTGTTTGCTCATCATACATGGTTACTCTTCGTTCAGCAAGTTCTCTCATCATTGCTCGCAGTGGTATTTCCGCAATTGACGAGGCTTTCCAGATGCTGAGACGCCTAGCTTCAACCTCCTCAGCAAGATAATCTAGAAGATCAGCTGAGAGCGACCTATCAATAAGCTGTCGTACATATGACGACTTGTCGACTATCTTCCTCTTCTCCATGAGGAAAGCTAGACGTTTCTCCAAATCTTTATCCATTCTTACTGAGAGAACATCACTCATTTCCATCATGTAAACTATGTATGACAGAGTATATGAATGTGTCTATTGGATCTGGAATATGACTCACTCTTTGGCTCCATCAAGAGGAAGAAAATCCTCTTCTTCTAGGATTTGTTTCTGACGTTTCATCAACTCGATTTGATCATATCTCCTGATAAGGCGGAGTAGCGTATCATTGAAATCCTCACCCGGTAATCTCGCTTCCTCCAAGCACTTGTAAGCTTCCTCAGTTATCCGGATTTTCTTAGTCAAAACTTGTTCCTCAGATTTCTGTATGCTCGTCCAAATATAAAGCTGTAACCATTGATTCTGTAAGATTAATTGACTATGAAAAAGAAAAGGGTGGCTCAACAAAAGACAGGTACTGGGAAAGTTTCCCTGAATTACCTGACCCCGTTGGTGCCTGCACCTCTCTCGCAATCCCGAAGGACTGCGAAACAAGCTGTATCCACCATTTGAAATGGTGAAAAACATAGGAGGTGATTGGTGGAAGATGCAATGACACTCCGATTGTTGCCATTACTTCAGCAAACCTTGACACACATTTCTTTGATTGATTATGCATAAAGGATTATAATTCTATCGAAACCATGAATTTATATAGTATTCTGACATAGATGATGTTGTCAGATAAATATACATTTGTCAGGTGAATACGAATGGGGCTGACTAGTGAAAGTCAAATTGGGAAAAAACACACGGTGTATCTTCCAAAGGCAGTTGTAGAAGAAGCAAGTCTTGAGATTGGAATGAAGATTCTAATTACAGTAGAAGGGAATCGCATTATCATCGAACCCGTTCCAAATCCAATAGCACTTGCAATGCATGGAAAGAAATTTGCGTCAACGACAATAGAAGAAATGGAGTCTATCAGCCTTGAAGAACAGTCAAAATATACAGAGGATACTTCTTGATACATCCTTTCTGTTACCCACTTTAGGAATTGAAGTGGAGCAAGTTGTGATAGATAGTCTTTCAAAATTGAACTCTGAAAGCATTAAAGCTTGTTACTCCGACCTGAGCTTGCTCGAGAGCAGTTGGATGGCAATCAAACAGATAAAGAATGGCAACTACCAAGATACGATTTTTAGAAAGGGATTGTTAAGCATCACTAAGACAGGGTATTATGAAGCAGTTTCAACGGATGCAACTGACTACCTATTCGCACTCAATTTCTATCAGAATGGACACACAGACATGATTGACAATCTTCTTTATGCAACAGCTTTGAGTAATCAATGCCATTTTCTCACAATTGATGATCAATTAGGACGTTTCATCAAAGATAACAAGTATGAAAATGTCATACTCACTCCGAAAGATCTCTGACAATTATTATATTCGAAAAGGATATTTCTTCAAGGAAAGGGTATGTCTTCAGAGAGAGCAGGTTGCTTGCTAGACAACTTGATATGAAGTCTTTACACGCAGGAATTTTTCTTCATCTAGATGAGGAAAAACTCGTGATGTCCCTCAGCAGAGAATTGAACAGCGTGCGAGTGACTCTTCTCCCAACTATCTCAGGACAAGTGGTGAACTCAAGGCATGTGACTCCTCCAGAAGGGAAGTTAGATGTCAACCTCGTTCTTGAGACTTTCAGAGAAGAAGTACTTGACTTCGTTGGGGAGTACTTTGAAGGTACTGAAGATCCTGAAGAGAAAATTGAGGATTTTAATGAGAGAATAGATGATATGAAGAGGCTCTTGAAAGATATCTCAAAAATAAAACGACGTAAGACCCTTTGATAGGCTCAACTCATTTTGATAAAACGTTGCAAAAAGAAAAGGGTGGCTCAACAAAGACAGGTACTGGGAAAGTTTCCCTGGTTACCTGACCCCGTCATGGCCTGCACCTCTCTCGCAATCCCGAAGGATTGTGAAACAAGCTGCTTCTACCTCGATGAGATAGAAAACATAGGAGGTGATTGATGGAAGTGAGAATGACTCTCATCTTCTTCCATCCGCAGCTTCCGCTACGGATTTTGCACAGTCCTAATATTGCTTAATCGATTATAATTAGCTCTCATAATCATTGGAAATATATCATTCAACGAATTCGAGTGTATCTGAGATCAGCTTCCGATTA
>CAZMBV010000205.1:0-3992 GCA_964564335.1 uncultured archaeon | reverse complement strand
GTTCCCATTTACGTTGAACAATCTCCAGCATTCACTTCACCTTCCAAGCAAAGTACTCTTGATCATGCACTTTTCTAAAACCAAACATCGTGTAAAGATTGATAGCTGGTTCATTACTTCCATCAACCTCAAGTTCACCAATCATAATTCCATCTTCTTGAAGTCGTTTCAATGACTCATAAAGCACTGCTTTCATTATTCCTTGCCGATGATATTTTGGAATGACTCCGACTGGTCCAACCTCCGCACTTGTGTCATCCATTCTTACGAGATTAAATCCGACCACATCATCGTCTTTCATCACAATAATTGTGGCTCTATGAAAAGGTCTACTTCTTCGAAACCAGAAGTTGAATGAAACCTGTTGTTGGGCTTTGGTCATATCTAGAAATAATCGATCTCTACTATTCGTAAATGATTCGAAAAATGGTTCTTCAATTTCCTTATTTGTGACATTATTGATATTCTCAAAATGAATTCCTTTTGGAAGCATAGGTTGAGTAGGTGGTAGAGGATGCGTTTCAAGATTCACTCGAAGTAATACCTCTTCTGTTGCTTTGTAAAAATCCGCTGTTTCATACCATGACTTGTACTCTTTATAGACTTCAACATGTTCATGATCAATTGGACTAAGATTCGCTTCAAATCTAGTGAATCCTCTTTCTTTAACATACTCCTTGCATGATTGAAGCAGTTCTATTGCAGTTTCTTTTCTTGTTCCTTCAATGTGTATGATTGGATGCCATTTGGCAGTGAAAGCCATCTCAGGAAATCCTGTATATATTCTTAATGCGCCAATAATCTCTCCATTTCTTGATGCGATCAGAACAATTTCATTCTCATCACTCTCCATTTCTTGTAGTGATTTCTCAACGCTTTGGATTGTCTGATTCTCCTCGTGAAAAACAGTGTCCTTTGTTGCATTGAACATGAATTTGGCTAGTTTAGGAATATCCACATCTTTGAATTTGTTAATTGTAATTTCTACCATAGATATCACGCTCCTACTCGAAAAGGGACTGATTCACAACGTTTTCGCTATTTTTTTCCAGTTCGATCTGAACTTGACCCATTGAATGCCTCTTGAAAAAGCTGGTCTTCACTCACATCCAGGAGATAGTATTAGGCCAATGAAAGAAAGAATTGTCAATACACGAAACGTCATTGTCTTCAGACTACCTCCTTGCGAGTTCTGAGTAAGGGGCACTTGACTAGATTCTTAAGCTTTTTCAAGAACGTAATTTCTGTTAGGTGAACACACTATTGCCAGTTGAATATTCCTCAGTGCTTGTACGCTTCGGTGAAATTGGAATCAAGTCTAAACAGACAAGACGCCGAATGTCTAGAATGCTGGCTGATCGAATCCGCTCTGCTCTCAAAGAGCATGAAGTTCCGTTTGAAAAAGTCAGAAACGAATACGGCCGTATCTTCATTGTGACCTCTTCTGCTGAGGAAGCTGCTCAAATTGCTTCTCGAGTCTTTGGGGTCGTTTCAACTTCCCCTGTCGTCGAAACATCTGCAGACACCAAGGACATTCTTGATGCTGGAGAACAACTAGCATTATCCAAATTCAAGAAAGGTAGATCCTTTGCAGTAGAAGGTAGACGATACGGAGACCATGAATACTCCAGCCAGCAGATACGAGGTCTCTTAGGCGAACGGCTTCTCGAAGGTCATCCAGAGCTAGAACTGACAGTAGATCTATCAAATCCTGAGCAGTCCATTTACCTTGAAGTTCGTGATGAACGTACATACATCTTTACTGAAACAATCAAGGGTGTCGGAGGGATGCCCACTGGTACACAGGGTAAAGTTGTTTGTACAATTTCTACTGGACTCGATTCTCCTATTGCTGCCTTCAAAATAATGAAACGAGGTACAATCCCCGTCTTCGTCTACTATGATAATTCACCTCATTCGAATGAGAAATGCGCTGAAAGAGCAATCGGACAAGCTCAACTATTGGCTAATTACATCTATGATTACGAAGTCAAATTGTACATTGTTCCACATTGGCCTGATTTAGAAGAGGCAATTGATAAGGGTCCTGTGAAGATGACTTGTATCTTCTGTAAACGAAACATGATGAAGATGGCTCGTGAGATTGCAATCTTGGAGAAAGCTGATGCAATCGTCACTGGTGAAATCATTGGAGAACAGGCCTCTCAAACCACTGCAAATCTGCGTGTGCTTGATGATGCAGTTTCGGATTTTCCAATCTTGAGACCGCTTGCTGGAGATGACAAGGTCGATATTGAACATTTGGCTCAAGAAATCGGAACCTATGAATTTGCAAAGGACGGTATTGCATGCTGTGATCTTGCGCCGAAGTATCCTGCCCTTGCCGCGAAAGTTGAGGATGCATTGTGTGCTGAAGAGAAGATGGATGCATCAATACTTCAAACCGAACTCAAGAATGCACGGGTCATTGTGCTCCGAAAGGGTAGCCAATAGAACTCCTCTATAATGGCTTCTTCTATCATATCTTGTAGTCTTAGATGTTTTAAATACCAAATTACTGTTTTAGCAAATTCTTTCCTGTAATACAAAGTTCTTAAATGGTTTTGCACCTGAAACGACTGTATAAAGCCTGTATTTGGCTAATGGAGCGTAAAATAAATTGCCTAGATCTCGAAAAGACCGAATAATTCCAGTCGCACCAATTGATAAGCTCATTCGAAAAGCTGGAGCTGGGCGTGTGAGTGACAAAGGTGCCGAAAGACTTGCTCAAATCCTTGAAGAAGTTGGTGATTATATTGCTCGTAGAGCATTTGAGATCACAGTCCATACAAAACGCAAGACGATTACGGACAAAGATATAGAACTTGCATACAAGCAATGGGGTCGCCCCTCTTAATCTGAAATCCGTAGGGGTTTTCAAGGGGACTCATCTATAGAATAGTGAGATTATTCTTCTGGTGATATGTTATGAGGAAAGCAGTTGAACCTGTAGAAGACAAGACTGTACTCCTCTCGATACATGATGTAATACCGATTCATGAAGATGATATAATACGAACCTATGATTTACTTACTAATCTCGGTATTACAAGCCTAACGCTACTTATTACACCATTCTATGGTATGAAGAAAGTTAACTCGTTCTCACAAGGGTTTCTCTTCAGCGAATTCTTGCTTTCCCTTGATCTTGAGCTCTCCCTCCATGGCTACTCACATTTTACAAAATCTGGGACGATGAACGAATTCTCTTCCCTTCCTGCTGATAGAGCATTGTCCCGTTTAAAAGACGGAGTATCTTTAATGCGCAAGAGTTTCGGTCAAAAACCAGTAGGATTTATTCCTCCTCTCTGGAATTGCCCTCCTCGCATAATCAAAGCCGTAAAGGAAGTCGACTTGGTATATTGTGTAATAGGGAACAACATATACCGGATTTCAGATTCTAAAGTATTTTCAACTGGGGAGCGAATAATAGGTCAAGGTCAACGCACTATCAATACTGAGGCTGCAATTTTTGAGATGGAGCTTGGTGGTGCCCTCCAGATTGGGATTCATCCCTGTGATTATAGAACTAATGATCTCTTTGAGATACTTAGTGACTTGAAAGATCGCCAAGAATATAGCTTCATCGGATATCGGGATTATCTTTTAGGTAAAAAATCGGATTGAATCTCTTCGAAAAATAGTTATAATTGACTTGAAAACGAATTAGTTCGCAGTGGATTTCTTCTTATGGAAATGTTTCTTTAAAAAAACTGCTTAAGTCAGTACTCCGTACGACGCTAAGTCGAAAATTGAGAGGAGATTTAACATCATGAGGAAAATAGGATTTGTTTCCATTTTACTTGTAGTACTATTCTTGTTACCCGTTTCTATCCCGAATTTGGGACCCGCATCAGCGAATAAGTCATTTCCACCACTCACACAGTATGATGAGGGATACTCCGTTTCTAATGATGGTGATTTATCCTCAGGTATAGGAGTACCATTGAATGTGAATTTGAATGGACTTGTATCAAATGTAGGGACGGAAA
>CAZMBV010000204.1:0-4050 GCA_964564335.1 uncultured archaeon | reverse complement strand
CTACCAAGTTTGAACTCTTCACCGATTCTTTCCCATTGAATCCAGTAGCCAGTTTCAACAGCAAGCTTGCCAACCTCTACTCCTTTCTCTACTGGATAATTCCACGCTTGCGGACATGGGAGGAATATGTGTCCAAATTTCGGACCCTCGTATTCCCTCGCCTTCTGGAACTTCTCAAAGAGGTCTCGTGGGTATGCAGTGTTAGCAGTGAATTGATACACTGGTTCATGAGCTGCGACGATGAGATCGAGCATTTTCTCAGGCTCGGTCTTCCCAAACCAAGTTGTAGTTGTCTTGGCATGTAAGGGAGTTGCACCCGAACGTTGTGTACCTGTGTTACTGTACACTTGATTGTTGTAACAGATGTAGAGGAAATCAGTCCTGCGTTCAAGAGCTCCGCTTAGAGCTTGTAATCCGATATCAAATGTACCACCGTCCCCGGCCCAGACCATGACCATTGTGTGGTCATTACCCTTTGCTTTGAGAGCTGCTCTCACACCTGATGCTGCTGAAGCAGCCGCTGCAAATGCAATGTTAAGGACTGGGACTTTAAGACCACTCTTCGGCCAGAGAGATTGAACAACACTTGTGCAGCATGCAGGAACCACTTGGATTACATCACCCTCCAAAGCTTTGTGTGCATGCCTAAGTGCTACCATATCCTGACAACCAGCACATGCTGCGTTACCCTTGAGAACGTATTCCTTGAGGGGCATATCTTTAGTCGCTACCATTTCATCTCACTCCAATAAATCGTGCCAGGTCTCTTCAGGACCAAGCTCGCCGCTTTCTACGGCTTTCACAGTATCCAAGATTACCTCTTTGATATCGGTCACGGTCATGTCCCTTCCACCTAAGCCACCGATGTAACTTTTGACCATAGGTCGATGTTCTGTGTGGTACAGAGTGGATCTGATATCATTTGCCACAGGTCCACCAAATCCGTAGGACACACCTCTATCAAAACTAGCAAAAGCTTTGACTCGGCTCCCTAGTTTCCGAATCTCATCTGTGGGAAATGGTCGAATCATTCGAATTCTAGCATTCCCTACTTTATAACCCTCTTCGCGAAGTTCAGAAACTGCATCTTTTGCTTCAGCACCCATTGAACCTTGTGAGGTAAATACTACCTCAGCATCATCGCACATGTAACAGTCGATTGGTCCTCCAAAGTACTTACCGAATAGTTTCTTGTAATCCTTCTCAACTTCCTTGTACACCTTTGCAGCATTGTGGGTCCCTTCATGCATACCATAGCGGAATTCCTCATAAAACTCAGGAAAAACAATGTTCCCCATCGATACTGGATTCTCTGGGTCCATGACATAGTGTGGTGGTGAGTAAGGAGGAAGGAACTTGTCGACTTCCTCAGGCTCTAGATAGTCAAAGGTAGACACGGTGTGGCTCAAAACAAAGCCATCAGAATTTACTAAGACGGGCATTAACACGCGCTCATCTTCAGCAAGTTTGAAAGATTGTATGAGTGTATGATAAAGCTCATCCACGCTTGCAACGTAAAATTGAATCCAGCCTGTATCACGCTTTGAATATGAGTCGTCGTGTGAAACATGGATGTTCCAGCTGGGGGATACGGACCGATTGACATTGTTAACAACAATTGGCAACCTTGCAGCCGCAGCCCAGTGTAAGCCTTCATCCATATATAGAAGACCATTTGATGATGTTGCAGTGAATGCTCTTGCACCAGTAGAACTTGCTCCGATGCAGGCAAATATCGCAGAATGTTCAGACTCGACACGAATGAACTGACCTTTGAAAATACCCTTCTCATTCAATAATGCAACCTGTTCAGGAACTGTAGTAGCAGGAGTAATGGGATACGCAGCTACTACCTCGACACGCGCAGAAACTGCCGACCTTGCGGCAGCGTAGTTAGCACTCATGAGTTCGGTCTTCATACTTCACCAGTCCTCCTCTTTCTCTCGTCCGTACGCACCATCTCAATGCATTTCTTAGGACAGACCTGGGCGCAAATTCCGCACCCTTTACAATAATCATAATCTGTATGAGGAGTTCCATCCTCATCTAAAGTTATCACAGCCTCAGGGCAGTGGAGCCAACACGTTCGGCATCTGTTGCACTCGTCATAATCCACTACAGGATCAAAGGTGCGCCAGCTACCGGTCTCACCCGTTGCACCAATCATGGGTTTGGAGTAAGAAGTCTTGGGCATATCCTTCCTGCTCTTAGGTTCGGTATTCACTTCGTTTACCAATCAGTACACGTCCGATTAGAGCCGTCGAGCTCGATTCCCGAGACGAGCAATTAAGCGTTATGATGTGGGTGGTATATTCTGAGAAACTTACGTGTGTCGGTTTACTTATGTAGAAATCGCAGTTGACAAAACTTGGAGATGCAAATCTTTTGGAATTCACAATGACACTCATGCAAATACCTTGTGAGGAAGGTGACCGAGAGTTCAATTTTCATATTGCCAGAGAATTTCTTAAGGAGTACAAATCATCTGATTCTATTGATTTCATAGTCTTCCCAGAGTTGTTTGCAATAGGTTTCAGACACGAAGACTACGAACGAGAAGGGGCAGGTGTACCAGGACCAACAAGTGAGTTCCTCTGTGATATCGCAAAAGAATATGGAGCCTATGTCCTTGGCACGGGAATAGAACATAGTGAGAAGAAATTCTACAATACGCTCGTTGCTGCAAATCCATTAGGCAAGATGTTTGGAACATACAGAAAGATACACCCGTTCCAAGATGAACGTGATATCTTTGATGGGGGCACCTCATTAGTTCTGATAGAATGTAGTGGAATAAAGGTGGGAGTCCAGATATGCTATGACGTCAGGTTTCCTGAGGTTTCCAGAAGACTTGCTCTTGAAGGCGCAGAGATATTAATCATTCCAGCCGCTTTTCCAGATCCAAGAAGTGCCCATTGGAACACTCTTGTTCAAGCACGAGCTATCGAGAATCAAGTATACTTGGCAGCAGTAAATCGAATAGGGACGGGATTTGATAAAAAGACGTACTTCGGTCATAGTCAGGTAGTTGATCCATGGGGTGTTGTACTCACTAGATTAAACTCTGAGGCACGTCTCATTGCCTCACGAGGGAATACAGACATGATCCAATCGGTGAGGAATCAAATCACATGTTATGCAGACAGGGCTCCTGCAGGGTACGATGAAGTAAAATGGTTTCGTGAATAGCACAAGCGTTAAGTGACACACCGACTCTACCCTAGTATCGGAGGAACAAGTAGTGGAAGAAACAGATCTCATCAAGAAAGCGGTGCGCGATTGGTTCTCAGGAGAAGGGACTAAGGTCGAGAGTATTTCAAATCCGAGAGCAGAATTCCTCTTCAAGGTCAAGTTTCAGCGTTTCTTCTTCACTGTTGTGAGACCAAATGATCAGCGATTTATCCAAGTAGAATCACAGATCATGATATCTCCGCAGCATCAGAAACTCCTAACTGCAGAGAAATTACGTTCTTTCCAGATGGATGCAATGAAATTTGCTTTCACTGCAAGTATAGGTCTTGGGTTTATTCAGCCTCGACCGGGTCAGCAAGGGCCACAACCAAAAGGTCCAGGATTTGTTGTTTCGGACCGAATCTATGATGATTCATTCAACGAGCAGATTCTATGGGAGAAGATGCGCAGACTTCACAGTGCAATAGAAATGGTCATTGCGCTTCTAAACGAGACCACTGGACAGGTAGGACCTAAACCCGATGATAAGGTTGACACGAGTCCGTCTTACTATACGTAATTCGATAGACCTTTCTTTAAATGGAAAGCAATACACACCAGCTCGACTTTTGTCCTTTTCTTGAGAAAGAAGGTATGTATATTTGATGCTTTAGAGCATCGGCTGTTTGCGATTTATTGAGGTTGTGAGATGAAGCGATCCCTTGTCTTCCTAATTATTATTGTGCTAGTTTTCTCATACTCAAATGAAGTTGGAAATCTACCTACATTGAATTCTGAAGAAACAAACCCATATCAGGAGCAGGATTTCTCACAATCATCTGTTAGTGCAGTTGGTGAAAGCCGAGATGCAGTCATGTT
>CAZMBV010000203.1:0-4078 GCA_964564335.1 uncultured archaeon | reverse complement strand
CTAACAAAGTTGAGTTTGTAGTTTCTGTCAGTTCTTCGCTGGCTCTCTATCAGGAAGGTGGATTTCAGATAAATCAGCTTTCTAGAATTGCGTGCCCAGTTCTAATGTTTCACGGAATTTCAGACTTAACAGTGCCTTTTGAGAATATGACAAAGATATCATCACTAATTCATAGTGATGTAAAATGCATCTCATTGGAAAATGAAGGACACTTCTATCATCACTCACTCCACCAGGTCCACACAGAAGTAAAAAAGTTCGTTGAAAACTTGAAATCTACACAAGATACTCACGGGTAATTTTAAGTAGCATCTTCTAGATGAAAACTTGGTGACTCTTGGTGCTTAAAGCTCTAGTGTTCGATATGGATGGTACGATTACTAAACTTTCGTTACCACTTGAGGCAATGCGACAAGACACTAAAGATTACTTCATTTCTAAGGGGTTACCTCCTGAGATTCTGGAGCCTGCTGATGGCATTTCAAGTTCAACAGCTAAGGCAAAAGAATACTTTCTATCACATGATTGCTCATTGGATAAATGGAACAAGATGGACCAGGAAGTAGATATCATTCTCAGTAAGCATGAAGGGTTTGCAGCATCAACCGCAGAGCCTCTTCTAGGCACACTAACAGTTGTAGAAAAAATTCGAGCTCATGGTTTTCTCACAGCCATTCTTACGAATAATGGCCGTAGCTCAGTTGATCAGATAATGACGCAAATTCCGCTTGCCGAATACTTTCAAATCATTCAGACACGACACGAATCTCCAAAACCCAAACCGTATCCTGATGGTCTCTTAAAGATCATCGATGACCTAGGTGTTGATTTAGAGGAGGCTGTGTACGTTGGTGATGCATTGATTGATGGCGCAGCGGCAAAACGAGCGGGCATTGAATTCTGGTGTGTAACCACTGGAGAAACTTCTGCTGATGCATTAATGGACGCCGGAGCGGCTCTCGTATTCAAAGATCTTGATGGGGTTCTTGAAGAAGCTGTCGCAAGAAAGTCGAATTGAGATAGACATCATTTGGCCATTTGTTAAGTATGCATTTTCGTTACTGGCTTGTTGTAAAATTGCAATCTAGTAAGTCTATTCGTGTTTCAGTGATTTTTCCTAACATTAAAATAATTGAAGCTGATTGGGTCCGAAACCCAGCTGGAACTAAGTCTTAGATAATCAAATAGCTGTCTCATAACGAAATGAAGGTTATATACTGATTCGCGAATATGTTCACTGTGACAGGCAGTATCTCTAACGATGGCAGCGGTACACCAACAATAGATACTTCAAGTTCTATTGATGATGTATTATCAGCCAAGAGATTAGATCGATACGACAGCACGCTTGAGGTTAAAGACCAAATGTCGATAGATGAAGGCACATACTTGGTACTACGTTCTGCATCAGGAGCTTTTACCTGCAGATATCCCCCCGTGCCAAAGATCTGGAATTCTGTTGACCGACCTCATGTTGCTCTACTTATACCTGATATGAATGGAATTTTCCCAGTATTCCTATCTCGGCCTGAAAAGAATGGGACAAATCCACCTGAGAAACTAGAAACCACTGATTTGACTACTCTTCCAACCAAATCAATCATTGAGATTCGTCACAGCAATGCACACTATGCTTACTATCGTCGTGATAATGGGTCATGGACGAAAGTTGCTGAGGCAAGTGACCCCTTTATTGTGGAAGTCTTCTCACATGGCTATGCACCTATTGTCATGAACATGATTCCTGCAATCTAATCTAAGGGGAAAACCCTCGGACAACTGCCCGAGTTTGATTTGTTTTCGAGACTATCGTTTATTCTGCATCACTACCACGAGAACAATGACTCCTCTTGCACCGACACCTACAATAAGTATCAACGCGGTTTGAACTTCTAAAATTATAGTCATTTTTTGTAGTAATTGTATCCGCGATGCGACATTTGCTTAAATATGTACGATAGTATTATTGAACAAGGGCCAGGGGGCCCTTCTCTCTCAGAAGTAATGTTTCTCTCCTTCCTTCCATGTTCTCTACGGGCCCCCTCTCTCTCTTTTGTCTTCATTCCAACTTTTCTTACTTGAAGATTCATCATTGTACTCTCGCGACTTAGGCTGTTTGCAGCAATCCTTGCGTTTCTATCTTCTTCACTATGTTGAGCTGCATATTCTATGACATCATCAATAAACAAAAAGGATAAATTTCGAATTATCTTCTCCTGGCATCAATATCAGCAATGCTTATATGCTATTAACACATATTATTAATTAGACTGGGGGTCCTCACGCGACCGTTATGAATCTGTCACTCCTTCTCCTCTCCTTATGGACCCCCTTCTCTCCTCCTCATTCTTCTCGCAGGTCTTCTTCGATTTCATCAATTATATCTTTGGTTTTTCCTGAATGGTTGATTGGAAAGCGTTTCTCACAGTTTTGGCAAACAATTTCACCATTGGTAATTCTCTTCTTTGAGTGTGAATAGATTGCCTTACAAAATGGACAATTTTGCCTAACCTTCGGACTGATTATATCACTATCAGCGGTTAGCTCAATATGACCACTGGATTCACAGAGAAAACCATTGACCACAACGTCACCCACCATTTCTTCTGATTGTGATATCCATATGATTGGATATTGTGTTGTAATATTCTTGGAGAGCGTTCCTTTGGGAACGTCAGTACTTCCACATCTTTGACAACGTTCAATTTCCATTGGATTTCCCTTTAATAAACAACATGTAACCCATTAGGTCTATACTACCTCTTTTTGTACAATCGTTTTTCATCCAGAAGGTTTTAATGGAGTTGCTAAGTGTGCCAAGCCAAGGCGAGTAACCGTGTCAATGGCAAGAAAAGCAGTTGATAGCACTTTAGGACGAATTTTGAATTACACAACAGAAATTATCATATCCCTTATTTTGCTTGTGACTATATGCATACCGTTGGCATTCACAATCCCTATGTGGTTCGAGAATGTATTCTTCAATGTTCCACGCACTAATCTATCAATCAACCCAGCTCTTTGGTGGGGCCTTGATGGCGCCTTTTGGGCAACATTACTTCTCGGACTCGTGAGTCTGACTCTCGGATATCTGTATATAATCAAAATCAAACCTGGTGACGTATCTGTTACTGAAGAGGATGAGGATGACGATGAGGAAGAAGAACTATCCGAGGATATAGCAGATGACGATATTTCTAGTAAAGAAATAGTAGAAGACGCTGTTGATGATATTCCTCTGGAAGATCAAGAAGAAGAGGAAGAATACCTCATGGATGCGATTGAAGAAGAAATAGAGGAAGAGAGTGAAGAGGACTAGTTCTTTCTCCACTCAATTCTCATTATATCTTTCAACAGAAGTTCTTCTAAGACAGACCGACCTTATCAGCAAGCTTGTCAACAAGATTCGCGAAGGCGTTTGCTACTTTCGAATCCGGCTCTTCGATAACAAATGGAGTTCCTTCATCACTTAGAGTAATCACTCGAGGATCCAGTGGAAGACTTCCCAAATGGTCTATACCATATTCTTCAGATGCTTTCTTTATGGCTCCATCTCCAAAGATCTTGTAGGATTCACCACATTTCGGGCAAACAAACTCTGACATGTTTTCAACAATCCCTAGAACGGGAACCCCCATTTTCTCTACAAGCTGAATTGCACGTCTTGCATCTAAGACTGCAACTTCCTGTGGCGTAGATACGATTACTACTCCATCTATATCTGGAATCATTTGGAGGATACTGAGAATCTCATCGCCTGTTCCAGGTGGAAGATCAACTACAATCAGATCGAGTTCCCCCCATCTGACATTGGCAAGAAATTGACTGATTGCCTTTGCTACCAGAGGGCCTCTCCAAGCAACAGCATCATCATCTTTCCCTGGCGCCACGACAAGAACATTGGCGGGATCCTGACCGATGCCGGCGTCCACCAGGTGGACCTGATGCAATACTATCTCGGGCCGATCCGTGATGTGCACGCCATCACGCGCCAGTACGAGCCGATTCGCTACAAAAAAGAGTCGAGTTCCGTCGTGTCGCCCTTTTACGAACACTGGGACAACGAGATCCCGGACCA
>CAZMBV010000202.1:0-4078 GCA_964564335.1 uncultured archaeon | reverse complement strand
AGAATGTCACCATTTCTTTCAAGGTGATCAGCATAGGTGAACAGCGAGAGATCGAATCTAGAAAAGATGGATCCTCACACCGAGTCTGTGATATTACTGTTGGAGATTCCAGCGGAACCGTTCAGGTTCCACTATGGGATGACACTATTGACGAAGTTGAAGAAAATACTACCTACAATCTAACAAATGGATACACCGGTCTCTTTCGAGGTAACTTGAGATTGAATGTTGGTAGGTACGGTAAACTCGATGAAGCCGAAGAAGCTATCGAAGAAATCAACATGGATGTTGACATGTCTGCTGAAGAGCACGAAGACGACCGACCCCGTAGAAGCTACGGTGGCGGTGGTGGCGGCCGAGGTGGCGGCGGCGGCTATGGTGGTCGCAGCGGTGGCGGCGGCGGTTATGGCGGTGGCGGCAGAAGCAGTGGTGGCTACAGTGGTGGCGGCCGCAGTAGCGGTGGCTACGGTGGTAGCAGTGGCGGCGACAGGCGTCGTAGATACTAGATCTTTATTCCAGAATTAATCTAATACAGCACTAGCTGTTTGATTGTGGGCAATCTTATTGGTTGCTCACAAATTCTTCTTTTTGAATTGAATTATTCGATTCCTCAATTTATCAAATCAGAATCGAAGATATTATTTTGAGATGTTGACATACTACTAGATATGAGGGGCGGCCACTGGAAACAGATTATTGCAATTACTATTGTAGCAGTGTGTATTATTGGATTTGTACTAGTCGAAAATGAAGGAGATTATCTTACTAATTTTGGTGGATATTACTACGTAAGTGATATTCAAAGCCATCACAGTAACTCATCGTATTCTGTTATATTCCACGAAGTCAACTTCACTTTCCTGTATTGGTACTGGCCAATGTGTTGGATAGAGAATAATGTCACTGTTTGCATTGCAGAACAATCTGTATCTGTCTACGTGTATGCGACTTTTCCAGATTTATCTTCTGAGATTCTAGTACTAGAAGTCGACAGCCCTCGCAGCTGTTTAATTGGTATTAGTTCCATATTACACGGCACATTATCTACTCATTCTAATCCAAAAGTGGGACTAGCTACTGCTGAAACTGAGGATTTGAACGACAGTTGGGTATACATTGTTTCTCTTGTATGAATCAAGTAATCTTGTGCCCTCAAGTATTCAAAACCAACACACAGAAAAGAATGGCTCGGTGGACCAGATTTGTTTTTCTTAACCAGTACAAGAGATTTTAATATCCCGTTACTCGAATCTCCACATGTGAGAACAATGGATGCTGAAGCATATCCCGATTGCATCAAAAATCTACCAAGGGCAAAAATCCCAATGCAAGGAGTTCAAGCCTGGATTGCTCAAGGTGTTGCTTTTCAGATCGCCTTTTTTGAGATTGAACCGATTGGAATAGTACCTCCACACAGTCATGGTGCACAATATGGTTTTGTCATCGAAGGTGAGATGTTACTAACAATCGGCGATGAAACAAATCTCTACAAGAGAGGTGATTCGTACTATATACCCGAAGGAGTTGTCCACTCAGCTGAGTTCAAGACATTCTTCAGAGCAATGGATTTCTTCGCTGAACCTGCGAGGTATGAAACTGAATAGACCCTAGATTCTTGCCATAGAATAAGATTACACCGAAAGCGGGACCTCTAGTTAGGAAATCAGCGATATTTACTTTGAAACAGAAGTTTAAGAAAGTTAGACACATCTAATTTTATTACAGATACAAATAGAGCATCAAGAGGTGAAGAGTGTGGACATGAATCTCTTCTTTCGACTTGCTTTCCTCAGTTTATGGATTAGTCTGGGGATTGTGAGAGGATATTATGGTAGAAAGACAAAGACGCATGATAGTCTTGCTAGCATTACAGAGAAGATGAAAACTGCCGATATGGGGATGGGGAAGGGCCTGATGGTTCTAACCGCAATAATTACTGTGATTGGAGTCATAGGTCTCATCTTGTATTTACTAGCACTACCGTGGTGGCCATGGGCTCATATTCCTCTCGGTGATTATGTCCAGTGGATTGGGATTATTGTTTCAATTATTCCGATTTTCTACTTGGTTTGGGTTCACCGCCACCTCGATAAACAGTGGTCAATAGCACTGGAGATACAGGAAGATCACAAGTTGATCACTACAGGTCCCTACAAGAGGATCCGACACCCGATGTATCTCGGTATATTTGTCTATACAATAGGCCTTTGTCTTATTTCTCTGGATATTCTAGTCACTCTTTTCTTTGTGTTTACAATCTGGGTTAACTACAGAAGAATCCCAAATGAGGAGCAAATGATGATTGATCAGTTTGGTGACGAATATATCAAATACATGGGAAAAACTGGTAGACTTATACCATCATTTCGGACTGGCGATTAATACATTTAGAAACAAAAAGGTACGGAGGGCGAAACTGGTTGATTGAATTTAAAACCGCGACAGATTCTGATCAAGATGAAATCTTATCCCTCATTAATAATCTCAATCGTGAGTGGTTCAGCACGATTATCCCGAAAGAATACAACAGAGAACCATTTCTGACACGGAAGCAACTTGATGAGATGGCAGCAATCATGGAATTCTTTGTTCTCCGAAGGGACGGTCATATTATTGCAGTCGGGTCATTTGGTTCCAAAGATGAAAAAACAGCTTGGATTCCTTTAATGCAAGTTCATTCTAAGTATCAGAGAATGGGGATTGGTTCTTCACTAATGAAATTCCTTGAAAAGAAAGCAGAATCTCTTGAGTTCACGAAGATCCACTTAGAAACTGATAGTGAAGCTAAGTGGGCTATCAATTTCTATAAGAAACACGGTTTTTCCATTATTAAGAAGACCAAAAATCCATGGGGCTATCATGTATGGCTTGAGAAATCCTTGAAATAAGGGGACTCATACCTTCTACAAGAAAGAGTCGTGCGGAGAGCGAGATTTGATATGAGAGTATAACGATTGTAGTTATTTGATGATAGATTACGATTATTCTAATATCTGCAAAGAGTGTGGTGGATACTGTTGCACACAAGGAGGGACTTCTGCAACAAGAAAGGAAGTAGATCGGGTTATTGAGGCTGGATATCCGAACAAATTCATTGAAATTACGGAAAACTGTTATGTTACAGATTTTGGAAAGGACCTGGTATGTCCTTATCTCCATGAATCCTCTTGTGAAATCTACCCCGTACGTCCATTGCTTTGTAGGAAATATCCAATTTTCTCAATAGATGGGGAAGCGCATTATTTGGTCCATTGCCCCTTAACTCAATACCTTTCAAAGGATGACCTTGCTCAATGCATTGAAGCCGCATTAAAAGTTCCTGAAGAACTATTTACATCTATCCAGAGATTTATGGCTCCATTCGGCTCTAAAATTGATGAGCGAATGAGGAAATTCAGGATGGAACCAATCGAACTAGAATGAAACGGATGGTGCGGAGGGCGAGATTACCTAGGTTTGTCACTTATCGAAGTGCAGCAATTTTCTCAAAGAGTCAAGGTCATTGATGAAAATTAGGGTCATAAATGAGCCGACCAAAGGTGTGATCAAAACTGGTCTAACAACCCAATTTTCTATTGCTGAATATGTTTGGACTGTCAACAAGATCCACGAAATAACAATCAATACAGATAATGGAAAAGCTGCTTTAGGTGATGTCCTTCTTATCATTAGGATGAATAGAAGCAGAATATTGAGTACTATCAATAACAGAAATGGCATTGTTGAAGCATTAGAGATACTTTCTGTAATATGATATCTATCTTGAAATTGGGATACATCGGAATATGCCCCGAAGAGAAAAATAACAATTGGATTAGACCATCCTCCAGTTATGATATCTTGAGGGTCTGGATCTACAAGTCTATGTAATTCCGCAATCGGTACAAATAGGGATACAACAATGAATACACTGATTGTAATGACTCCCTTTGGAATATCTCTCATCCTACACCACGATAATTGATTATTGATTCTTTCAAGAAAAATATTCCGATGAAAATGTGTTGCGGAGGGAGAGATGTGAATTAGATAGCCAAAACTAATCGATAGGGCTTCTCTCGAACTCCTACGAGACAAG
>CAZMBV010000201.1:0-4080 GCA_964564335.1 uncultured archaeon | reverse complement strand
GATAATGCTCTTCAGGCTCTGAAAGGACAAGGAGGAACAGTGATTTCAAAGTAAGATGCATAAAGGGTAAAGACAATGTCACATATGATAGAACTGCTTAAGAAATATGAAAAAGTTGAGAAAAAGGATTTGGATACTCGAGCAATTCTTGTGCTTGACATGATTGAGAGGGTCATAACATATCCTCCTGTCGAATCATTCACTAGAAAAGAGATTTCAACTGTCAATGGAAATGTTCAGCGCCTGGTAAAGGATCTAAGAAGTGATGAGCAATTCTTATTCAGTGTAAGAATTTCGAAGATTTGGAAAAATAGAGAGCATCTCCTTCAATTAGCTGAGACCGGACATGAAATTCAAAAAGATTACATGGATGAAATCGAGTATCATGAGGAAATTAAATGGCTTATAGAGGAGCGTAAAAGGCTTATTGTGAAACAACGTGAAGCAGAATAAATTAATATATTAACTAATTTTTGAATTGAATAAATAGTAACGTAATACTATAGTAATATTGCATACTAATGATTTGATTTTTATTACCGTTTGTAGCCTCCTTCTAAAAGGAGGAGATTCGAATTAAGAAGCTACTAATTCTTGTGTTAGCATTAAGTGCATTCATCCTTTTTGTGACACTAATTGTCGTGCCGCTGCAAGGTGGTGCACCATATGCAGTTCCAGGAAATACAACGGAATATCAAGATACGCTCCCTATCCAAGATGTAAATATTGGTGAACAGGGACGTTCGATATTTATTGCAGTAGTGATGCTTGGACATGTCCTGTTTGCAAACCTGCATCTTGGTGGGTCCTGGATAGCAGTAGGATCTGAAGTTCTTGGTGAAAGAGAGAAGAAAGAGCGGTATACTAGAATTGGAAAGTCAGTTACACTGTTCAACGTTATTCTCTTTAGTCTAGGAGCTACATTTGCAATTGCAGGAGTTTTGTTCTTCATTGCACTGTTTCCAGTCTTTGCAACTGAATTATTCCATATATATTGGTGGCCTTTCTTCTTCGAGGCTCTCGCATTTGCTGCCGAAATAGTATTCCTTTACACATACTGGTTCACTTGGGATAAGCTATCAAAAAGATGGCACATATTTCTGGGATTTATGTATGCAATCTCCGTTTTCATTCAGACACTCTTAATTAACATGGTAGCTGCTGGGATGCTCACACCAGGTAGTGATAGTATAACTTGGGGTGATTCAGGAGTGATCACGATGCCCCTCTCTGATCTCATGGCATGGTGGTTTAATCCGACCATGTTACGACTACAATTCCACAGGGTTTTTGCATCCATCTCTTACTTTGGATTCCTACTTGCGATGTTGGCTATGTTCCATTATATGGATAGAAAAGATGAAGAATCAAAGAAGTATTGGGATTGGGTAGGATCATATGGAATTGGTTGGGGGCTATTGGGTCTTATACTTCAACCAGCCTTCGGTATGATTTACATGCTTGCGATATTTGATGCAAACGATACAGCATTCCAGGCAATAATGCATGGGCCAAGAGCATGGGAGATGCTTATGATGGTTGGACTCTATTCGGTATTGGTTTTGACTATCATCGTGTATTTCATTGACCGGCGAGAACGAATCCTGAGTCTGCCAGAAAATAATATGATAAAAACACTGTTCAAGATTTTCTTGATTGTTGCAGTAATTTGTGCGCTCATACTAGTTCAACCTGCATGGCTTGGTGCAGCTTCCATCGATGACCCTGCAGCATGGCAAAACCCGCTTGGTATAATGGACTACAAATATCCAGCATTGTTTATACTTGCGACAATTGGAGCGCTCATTCTGATGCTCGATGGAATAATGCTGAGTAGTACGAAAGAGTCAGAATGGGGTAATCTATCTAAAGTTTCCCGCTACTCTGCAATAATGACTGGAATCATTGGAATGTGGATTGTAGTGATCATGGGTTATGTGAGAGAGTCTGCACGATCTCCATGGGTCATATATGATATCATTCCAGTACCTGCTTCGGATACTAATCCGACGCCAATTTGGATTGGTAGAATATTGATAGTCTGGCTCATCGTTATGGCAATAGCAATTACAGTATTCTGGTTTACATCAAAGGTGACCGCACACCATCCAGAACAGGCAGAGGTGATAGAGGAGAAACCGACTCAAATATAGGTCGGGCTGGAGAACCAAATTCATGGATAACACAATCGAAGTCACTCTACCTCGCCATGGTAGAGTGACGCTCACAAGAGCTAGATTGCCTGATACTTTTCTTATCTGGCAATCAAAAGCTCGAATTGGTATGTTTGAAATGATGGAAGATTATGGTGGGGAATCCGTCAAAATGGCCCCTGTACATCTCCCTGTATTGGCAAGTCTGGATGAAGGTGTATTTCCAGTAAATCTGACAACAAGAGGTATAGGAGTATTACCGAAGGAAGAATATCTTACAGAATTCACTGAGAAATTCCAGAACGCAGAAGTCCTTGTTGATAGATCTGAGTATGGGAAGAGTCTTACAGAGAGGGTAAGCCACGCAAGAGAGTTCTACAAAAATCCTGATTTATTCAATCCCTACATCCTTGGAGGACTTGAGATATTTGAAGGACAGACCTCCAAGAATCTGACGAAGAATCCAATAGCTTCACTTCTATATACAGGTGAAGCTCCCAAGTTTCCATCATATCAATTGAATGGAATTATTGAATTCGTCAAACCAAAGCATCCTTCGTATGAATTTCTACTCGCTGCACGAGAGTTATTTGCGTTCGATCACTTCCACGTCACACAACACAGTTATCCCTATGGTTATCTCTTCCATGTTACAGAAGTTAAGGATAAAACTCCTTTCACGAGGAAATAGGTATGTATAACCGAATACTAGTAGCTTTGGATGGGACACAATGGTCTGACATGGCAATGCATGCATCATTGAAGCTTGCAGAGTTGATGAAGAACACCACAATCATTGGCTGTCATGTATACGGAGCTCAAATGCATCGGAAGCGATTCGAACAGATGGAGCCAGGTCTGCCAGAAAGGTATCAAGAGAAAGAAGAACTGACACGACTTCGCGGAGCACATGAAGATCTGATAACAGATGGTATGCAGATAATTTCTGATGCATATCTTTCTCCATTGAATGAATTGGCTAACGAAAAACAAATCAAATTTGAAGGATTTACGCCTGAAGGGAGGAACTATTTTGAGATCCTGAAAGCAGCAAGAGAACGAGAAGCTGATTTGATCGTTGTTGGTGTTCATGGACATGGTTATGTTCCAGAGGCAATACTAGGAAGCACATCTGAACGAATATTGAGTCATAGTTGGCATTCTGATATCTTTCTTATGAAACAGCCTCTGAACTTAAGGAATAAACCAATCCTTGTTGGAGTTGATGGCAGCCAAAATAGCTACGCTGCTCTACTAAGTGCAGCGAATCTAGCCAAAGCTACAGGTTGTAGAATAGATGCTGTAGCTGTCTATGACCCATATCTTCACTCGGGAGTATTCACCAATATCGCAGGAGTATTACCTGAAGAAAAACAAGAGAAGTTCAATTTCACAGCTCAAGAACAATTGCATGATGAAATTATCGATGATGGACTAGAAGAACTCTACCGGTCCAATCTTGAACAAGGTGTTCATCTTGTAAAGGAAATGGGTGTGGAAATAAATGCAGAAGTACTGAAAGGAAAAGTTTTCCCACAGATTCACCATCATGCGGCACGAATAGATGCAGGACTCATTGTAATGGGAAGGTGGGGATTGCACAAAGAGGTATCTACATTGATTGGATCGAATACTCACAACCTAGCAAGGATTTGTACAACTAATCTTCTCGTTGTCAATGAACCTACCAAAGAAATCAAACTTCCGTCTATGGAAGAAAGAGAACTATTAAAATGGTCAGAGGAAGCTCTGAAGGTGCTTGAAAGAGTTCCTGAATTTGCTAGATCAATGGCAAAGAGGGCAATTGAAAAGCAAGCAAGGGAACTTGGTGCTGAAGTAGTCGATGAGAATCTAGTGAATAAAATTTCACACAAAATGGGAATGAGAAAAGGTTCTGATAGTAATGACTGATCACAAAAAACGTAGT
>CAZMBV010000200.1:0-4141 GCA_964564335.1 uncultured archaeon | reverse complement strand
TCTGCGGGGATTGTGAAAACCTCCACGGGCATAATTACACGCTAGAGGTCATCATTACTGGTCCTCTCAATGAGGATGGGATGGTTGTTGATTTCAGCGAAGTTAAGGATAAGGCTGTCAGCATCTGTAAAACCTTGGACCACAAGGTCATGTTAGCAGGAAACTCCAAGACAATCAATGTAAAAACCGAAGAGGGCTTCGTTGAGGTTCTTGTGGGTCAAAAGAGGTATGTCTTTCCTGGAGAAGATTGTGTTGTACTTGAAACAGAGGCAACAACTGCCGAATTATTAGCTAAATACATTCATGATTTCCTTGAATTTCCAAAAAATTATCGAGTGAAAGTTTGCGTTAGCGAAAGCGCGGGTTCCACTGGTTGCTACAAGGATTAAATAACTACAACAAGCGGAGACACGAGATTTGGTCGTAGAAACACAGAATGAGAAACCAAAGTACAGAATCCAGCTCAGTAAAGTTGGTGTCAAGAATCTCAAGACCTTTGTTATGACAGAGCGAAGTGGATTGCGACACCATATTGTACCCACGGTAGAAATAACCATCGATCTACCTGCTGACCTGAAAGGTGTTCATATGTCGCGCCTTGTTGAATCAATGACCGAGGAATTGAGTGACCAATTCATGGTACGTCCTTCGATTGAAGAAATCCAAATCAAGATCCTTGAGGGTCTAGCACAGAAACATCCCTTTAGTAGTGGTGAAGTCAAATTTGATTTTGAATTTGGTTATTCCACTAAGACTCCTATTTCAAAAAAGCGAACTTGGGAAGTCTGTGATATCACTGCAATAACACGAAAAGAAAACAAAGATCCATTCATTCATGAGGTTCAGATTAAGATCATAGGAAATACGGTCTGTCCTCACTGCATGGCAAATAACGATGGTCTGACCCATATTCAGAGAGCCATAGGAACACTTCGTGTAGTTGGAAAGACTGATGCAATCCCAACTTACGGTTCAATGATAGATGTCATCGAGAGCTCGTTCTCAAGCAAAACATATTCTCTTCTAAAACTTGAAGATGAGATGTATGTAACAAAAAAGATGCATGAAAATCCCCTACTAGTTGAGGATGTCTGCAGAAATATCCTTCAGCATGCTAAAGACGCGTTCAGTGACCGGGATTTGGAGATGTTTGCTGAAGCTAGGTCTCTTGAAAGTATACACAAACACGATGTCATCGCTCAGGGTCGAATTGTAACGAATGGGAATTAGAAATTTATTTTTCTTACAATATCCGAACTAATGTTATATTCAGCTTTCAAAATATTTGACTCCATCCACATGTTACTGATGACTCTTGGATGTTATGAGGATGCAAATCGTAAAGTGTAAGAAACTGAGAGTATCTGCTCTCTGCTTCTTAGCATTGATTGTAATTCCATTTTCATTTTACAATGCAATAGGTCCTCGAACATCAAAGAATAATCTAGACTCAAGTATATCTGATTTGCAAGATGATTCTAATTATGTTCCTTTTGCTGAAGAACCTAAGATTATGAATGATAATGAACTTAGGATTACCTCCGATGTCAAATCTTCACTTCCGGCAGCAGAAGGAGTTATTGATCCTGTTCTTGTTGAACAAAGTGGATATTCTAGTACAGGAAATGTATCTGCAAGAACAGATACGATGATGAACACTGCACAAAATATGGATATAGATCTAGCTAACGATTGGTACGTGGATTCTGCTGAGGTTGAAGTAACAAATCTGGAAAAACTCTACGTTGTGAATGGTTCTTTTGATGAGGGGAAACTCGGGTACACTATTAATCCTAATGGAACTCTACCCTATGGTCCAAATGGTTGGTCTGCTGTGAGTAATAATACCGATTCCACTCTAGAGCAAAGACAACTGGTTTCCTATGAAGAAAGTGGAGGGCGTTACGTGAGTGTACAAAATCTGGGAAAGCCTCAATCCCCAACAAATCCTCAACATCAGTATACGCATTATGCAGGAACTTACGTCTTATGGAATCAGTCTTTTGATGTAGTACCATACACTGACGAATTTTCCTTTAGTTTTCGCTATCTCTATCTTCAGGGTCCTCTAACTCCAATATATAGTGGAGACTTCTATTTACAAGCTCTTATTAATAATGAGTCCGTTTGGACAATTGATTTACCAACACTAAGCTCGAGGAATAAATGGTTCGAAACTGGTACAATCCCTATCAATATTACAATTCCATCAAGCACTACTATGTTTATGATTGGATTAGTTATCAATTCGACATTCGTTACAGATGCTGATGATATAGAATTTGACGGTTCTCCCGCCGGAATTCTAAACACGCAGTATATCACTGCATTGCTTGATGATGTTTCTCTCATCAGTGCAACACCTCCCAGTTGTGAAGTTGTCGATTTGCAATTCATTGTTGATGGTATGATTGCGCCTATTTCTGGAACATTGGGAGTCGGATATGGATTCCAAGAGAATCCATCACATTGGCAAGTGAGTCCTCTTAGTTTTTCCATTATATCTAATACAAGTATAACTCTAGATTACACTGCTATATTTCGTCATCATAGATTTCTAAATTCTACTCCTGTCACAAGCAATATGGATTTTGGAGTTGCCTATAGCATTGCTCCTGATCAGAGCGGAAATCTGGAGATGTTCACATACCTAGGTTTCTCAGAAATTTATGAGAATCTAACAATTAAAGTTTATCATCCTTGGGATTGGCAAAACTTCACGGTATTTGATCCTTTTCTTGTTGATGCTACTTTAAATTGCACTAAAGAATCTGGTTTCATAGAAATTCCCACCTCTCTATTAGTTGATAGATTGGGGTGGTGGAAAGTCACATGCAACATCTACAATTATGCATCCAATGGTTCAATACAGAGATATGACATTGGAACACATGATTGGATTGAAGAGAGCATCTTCCACACTAGCGATCAAGCAAAGCTATCGGTAGATATTGGTTCTTTGACACAGACTCCTCTCTTATCCGATGCAGTGAACTATACATGGTTTCTGCCGAACGGCACTTCATGGTATGAATCGTCTAATCTGAGCGGGTTGATGGGTTCGTCTGATAGTAATTCCGTAACTTTTGGAGCAACAAATACCACTGCAGGCATTTGGGGAGTTACCTATTTGTGGATCAATAATACTGAGATTGCCTTTGGATGCGTGGAGTTTGCTTTGCATCACCAAGCTACTCTATACGTTGTTTTTGAAAGCGCGTTGGAAACCGTGGTTGGTCAACCTGTTACTGTTGTAATGCTATTCTCTGACAACGAAACCGGATTACTCCTACTCAATGACGGTGCAGCCATAAGTGGTACTTGGGCTGGTGGAACAGTAGATTTTGAGGTCAATCTAGTAAAGAATTGGTGGCAAGCTGATTTTGATACAACTCTTGTTGGTGCAGGGAATTTTGAGGTGATTGTTAATTCCTCTGCTCCCTTCTTTGAAACTACTCCAATAATCATTACGATTAAATCAGAGTACCTTACAGAACTTGATTCTCCAGGAGGACCGTTGCAACCGTTGATCTATGGTAGAACATACAGCTTCAATTTCTTCTATTCCAAATCATTAGATGGATTGGGTATCGCTGGTGCTACGGTTGAGATTTCTGAAGAAGGGTCTGAGTGGGCATCAGTTGTAGACAATGGAGATGGAAATTACAATCTTACTCTGAGTCCTCTTGGTGAACGAGATTATAGTATTCGTGTTTCATTTTCGAAAATAGGCTATGAGAATCAATCATTTGTTCTCTCATTTCTTGTTGATAAAGTTCCTATTCGTGTCGTCTTGGTTTCATCTCTCTCTGCCCGAGAATATCAACCAATTGAGGTCGAGGTAGAGGTCCTAGAAGTGGGTACAGATATCCCCGTCTTGAATGCAAATGTTACGCTTAGTGTTACATGGGGTTTGGGAAATCTTTACGCATTAGAAAGTATGGATGAACAAGATAATGGCCATTATATAGCAAATATTTCGATGCCGCAGGCTAGTGCAACAATAGTCTACCGTGTGAATATCCAAGTAATAAAGGACAATTACGAGTTGGTCCAAGATTTTCGAGAAACCCTTGTTCCTCTTGCAGATACTGATGCTCAACTCTTTCGGGCATTCATTCTATATTCACAACCAATTGCT
>CAZMBV010000199.1:0-4185 GCA_964564335.1 uncultured archaeon | reverse complement strand
GTGAAGATGGTGCGGAAACCTGGGAACAGGTCTTCGACAGGGGAGGTTGGAGCTTGTCGTTTCTTAATGAAAACGAAGCATGGGGTGTCAGTGATAGCTCTCTCTTCCACATGGGTCAAAACCATACGTGGGAAACACTGCCAGTTCCTGGAAGAGTTCCTTCCTTTCGACTCACATCTCCATATTGTACAGACATTCAGTTCATTGATGACCAGCACGGATGGATCGTGGGAACTGAGATAGCTGTGATGCATACTCCCGATGCTGGAAATACCTGGTACCAACAATCAGTTCCTGCGAACAGAGGAAATCGGATGATGGCAGTCAGTTTCGTTGATGAATTGCACGGATGGGTAGTAGGTTCGGATGGTACTATTCTCAGAACCTCCAGGGGAGGTAATCTTGATGCTCTCATCCTCTCAGGGCAACAGGACCTTCTGTTGATAATTCTTGGCGTCGCTGGAATTGTAATTGTACTTCCTGCTGGTAGGTTTGTGCTTCGACGGAGAAAGCGAAGGATGAGTGTGACTCAGACAGGTATAGAACCAGAATCGACTGCAGAGTTGCTTTAGCTTCGTGATGATGTTAACTCGATGCTTGGTGAAATACGACCTCAGTTGAGGAGAATCAAGAAAGGACTTCCACCCAGATGAAAGATAGAAAATCCACTCGTAAGAATTACTGAATGAAAAAGAAAAGGGTGGCTCAACAAAAAACAGGCACAGGGAAAGTACCCCTGGTTTACCTGACCCCGTCAGCCTATTCCCCAAGTCCATCTGATTGATACAGGCAAGAAGTTTATCCTTTTCTCTGAAACTAACTAGAGTATAATTTAAGTCAACATTTTACCAAAATCAAGTGCTTGATTGTGATTCTTGCACGGAAGTGGGATCTTTGAGGAAAAAAGATTCTCTCATCAAAGAGATAAGAAAAGTAGAGAAAAAACTGGTCAAACACCCATTTAGAACTAGGCAGGAGATTATCACAGAGATTTTTGAATCGAAGATGCATTCGATAGATCTTGAGCCATCCAAAGATAGTGGTTATATTCCTGTATCAAATACACCTCTGTCACGTTACCTCAAAGAAAAAGGAGTTTCAGAGGATTTAGTAGGAGCCATTATAGATGGACTCGAAGAAGTATCTGATGAAGAAATAATGGATTACATAGATGCTGTAAATCTCTCCCTAAGAGATTTACAATCTGATACGACATCGAACGTTTATTCTCAGAGTTTGAATCCGACTGACTTTGGGGGGTTTTTCAAAATCATCTTCTTGGGTGATAATGATGTTGGAAAACGTAAAATTCGCAATCGAATTGGCACTAGGGGGTTCCAATCCATTGAGGGCCCGAGTATCGCCGGAGTAATAAATCTATACGAATTCAAAACAAAGAATCGGAAAGTACCAGATAAGTTTGTATTGTGGTCACCTCCGCCAGGTTTTGGGAAACCCGGTTTTTATGAGCGCGCATTAAGTGGAATTAGCGGTCTTGTCTTAGTTTATGATGTAACTCGTGAGAGAACGTTTGAAACTCTTTCTAAGTGGTTGGATGATGCCCTTGAGTTTTCCACGAATTTTCCGATAGCAATTGTTGGCAACAAGATAGACCTTAGAGAGTCATATTCAAAATCGATTAATCCAGAGCGAGGGAAAGAATTTGCTGAACGGATATCTAACGAGCTGAACATTCCAACGCTCTTTCTCGAAACTTCAGCAAAGACTGGGGAAAACATCCATCGTCTATTCACAGAATTTGTCGAGAAGGTTGTGGATCATTGGAGAGAACTACAGTGAAACGATGTACTTCATGCTCGATTAAGGAAGGAGGAGAATGTCACACGAAATCACTGTAACTATCTTTTTTGATACTAATACAAGCATGCATGGCGGAAAGGATGTTGTCATCAGGATGCTTAAGCGCGCAGCCCTAAATGAAGACGCAGATGTTTTCCTTTGGGAGTTAGGTCATTCTAAATCTAGTCATCTTTGGGAAAAAATCATAACTAATTCTCATATCGTGATTATCTTTGTTGATGGTACTTTTGAGAATGTCATGAGAGGTAGGCAACTAGGTTCATCAGTGAAGAGGGTGGCACCGCACGTGGTAGTAACTGGTATTGTAATCAAATACAGGCAGGATACATTAACTGAAGAGAGAATCTCAGAAATCCTCGGTTTGCCAGCCCATCTTCTTAATATCAATGATGTATCTTTTGACACTCAACTCATCGAGATATTGCAGCAACTAATCAAAGATGGAGTCAAGGTTCGTAGACCTGAGCCTAAACAGACAAAGGAACCTCCCACCGACAAGGTCCTTCTGCTAGCAATGCTACGAAGCGCTCTTAAAAGAAAACTGTCAAATGATGAAACTATCGAAGAGATAGTAGGTGCTGTTGAACAGAGATCGCAGCCTGCACTTGCTAAAGCAAGAGAAATCATGGTGGGAGTAGATGGACCAGATATTCCAAAGCAATATGTTGATTGGCTTCTATCGGACTGTCAGATGCAATTCCAGGGAGAGGATTCGCGGTGAACAATACATCGGAATCGTGGCTGAGTTTTCTAGAGGTCTATGAAAATGGGGTTGAGAGAATCGTAGAGTTCTGCTATACTCCAAGGACCATTAGAGAGATTGTACAGGAATTCAACTACGTTGAAGATGTAATCAAGTTTGTATTCAGACAACTAGTGGAACATGGAGTATTAGAAATCATAGGGAAAAATAATGACGGACTTGATGTGTTTAAAGGCACAAGACCACCCTCAACTATCTCAAGAGGTGTGTCTATTGAGGAGAGTATTGAACAGCGACCCCAATCTAGATATTGGAATAAAATACTTGTCCTAGGCGATAGTGGTGTCGGAAAAACTACACTGCTCCTGCGTTTTGTAGATAAAGGCAAAGATCATGATACGATTGGATTTGTATTTCATGCTCACAAAATGACCTTTGAATATGAGAATCAAACATACTTTGTCGTAATTTGGGAGTCTACGGGTAAAGTATGGAAACAATTTTGGAAACGTCACTACGAAAATGCAGGTGGGGTGTTCTTTATCTTTGACACGACCAATCCGAAAACCTTGGAGAGCATAGATCATTGGGCAGACGTTTTACCTTCACCTGAGGAAAGAATACCACTAGTTATTGTAGAGAATAAGATAGACCTTGGGAGTCAAATCCCCCAGAGTTTAATTGATTCGTATGTTGAGAAGTATGGAGCTGATCATATACGAGTGAGTGCTAAGGATGATGATAATCCTCTCGAAGAGGTGTTTAATAGAATGATATTAAATAACCTGAAGAAAGCAGCAGGCAATAGCCAGAAACAAGATTCATCGCAAACATAATTTAGTTAGGTTGGTGCGAGGGATGGCGTATTTTCGTAGAGTGTTCAGGTTTCGGGAAGTCGAACGTATTGAAGAATTTCTAAGCCATATCTTAACTAATGATGAAATTAGTATTCTTCGTTCTATTGCATACTTTACTCTATACATGAGAATACTTGCACATGAGCAACATTCTACTATTTTACACATTGATTGGATAGATAAAACACAGATTGCTGCAGTGAGAGTAATTCCACTAAGAAAAATAAATGACAGTAGTATCATGAATGGTTTGGTTGAAGCGGGATTGATTCTTGAACGGGTGCATTCAGAACCACAGAGATTCCAATTATTCACTCTTATATCAGACCACAAGACAGAGTTCAAATTGAACACAGAGATTCCAATTATTCACTCATATATCAGATCTTTTCAGGATTGTTTTACATTTATAGAACAAGCGCGTTCTCTATTGCAATTCCTCAAAGGTAGAGAAGTCTTAGATAATTGGGCGAATGACCTGTTGCGTTGCCTCGAAATTGAACCTTTGGAAAATTGGATTTTTTGGTTCTCACGATATTTCAAAAGTAAAGATGATTATCGATATTGGCTAGTGAAAGTATTGGAGACATCCAAAGTACCCACTGAAACAGTTAACTCAATTATAGTAGGATTGGAGTCGAATTATGAACCTGCTAAGAAAGAGATGAGAGATATCCTCTCCAAGCAGGGAGTTTCTGGTGTTGTGATAGGTTGGTTGATTACATTATTAACTGGATTCGATGATAAATAGAAAATCCACTCACAAGAATTGATGAATGAAAAAGAAAAGGGTGGCTCAACAAA
>CAZMBV010000198.1:0-4192 GCA_964564335.1 uncultured archaeon | reverse complement strand
CTTTAACAGGACTTCTGTATGTATATTGTCAGCATAAGCCTCTCGTATTACCTACGTGTTACGTGAATACTGGGTAGACAACACTTACCTTTATTTCATTTCCAGTGGTAGTAAAGGTAAGTTGTATCACACAACATGAATATACTCGGAGAATGCGAACATGACCGAAAATACACGACCATCATCAACCCTCCAGAAGAATGCTGAAGTCTTGCACACATTATACGGTCTTCTCGATAGTGACCGTGAACCGACAGATCAAGACGCCATGAGCCTTCGATATCTGTATGCGAGTTCCTGACACATTTACGCTCCTCATTTACCGATGAGGTCAATTCGCTGTCTCCGTGCACCTCCCGGCATCAGAGACACAGTGGGGGCAAGCTCCCTAGGCTTGTCCCCCACACCATCTCCTAATCTGAGTTGATTTTCATGACTGTAGATAACAAAACAAAGCTTGCACGATCTCGAGGTTCGACTACCCTCCTGCGAAAACACCGGACACGGGCTGATCAATTAGTCCGCCGCCGTCTAAAAAGGATGAACTAATTGATTATCAGTTTATCATCCATTTCTGTTTGGGTAATATCAATCATTGGTTGATTCTGTTTCCGATATAGGTTGTTCGCTATTATTGATATGACCTACACCTGGTCTGTAAAGCTTGTCTATCGATACCATATAGGGTCTCATTTTCTCTCTACGGTCCAGAATATTTGTTGGAATATTGTTTCTCCTCGTTCTCCGCTCATTGTCGAGGTACTCTGAGATTATGATGACCATTGCAATGAATATCGCGACCACTGCTATTGGAACAATCGTAGACAAGAATCTCACCCTTTCAACACTATTTTAGTTTGAGAGATTATAAATAGATTGGATTTACTGGAACACGTGTTCCAGTTTTCTTGTTCGTCAATGCTTCTGAGCGGTCTTGAAAATCTACAAATTTGGAAACCTCTCTCCTCGTTTTTGGATGACTCTTTTAAGTACTTTCAATGCAGTGAGAGTAATCCACTTACTGGGTCTATCCTTTTGTTCGATTGTTCCATGAACTCTCCCCGTGTATGAACACTCTGTATTCCACTGTCCCAATTCGTTTCGTTTTCTAAGAATAACACTCAATGCATCATCAATTCGATCATCTGATGTATAACCCAACTTCGTAACAACATCCAACCCACGTAAAATGTCATAGAAAAATTGTGGGAAACATAGCTTCAACCATCTATTATCGATGACCTCAAGATTGTGATGGTCCGCTTTGTACAATCGATGCATCAATAGAAACTCAGTACCTTGACGTATTGTATCTTTCATCTGTCGATTTCGTTGCCTTTCAGGAATTTCAGAGAATGCATCAAGTGGAGTGATTGTTCCCATAAAGCATCCATGTGTATCATCTTTGTGAGCACCCCAATATGGGCACAACCATCCCCCATCTCCGTTCTGAACCTTAACTAACCATTGAAGTGCTTTCTTAACCACAATATGCTCACGATATCCCAATCGAATCAAAGCGAGACTCATATTTCCAGTAAGGCATGATAGCTGCATCTCTCTGATTTTTTCAGAGGCCCATTTGGCAAAGATTGGATAGTCTTTCCTTCTCTTCAGACTCCTATTACGGAGATAATCATAGTCTCTCCTTGCTCCCGTTTCCATATACTCAGAGAATCCGCCTTCGTCATGCTGAAACCTCCTGATGTGATTGAATGCAAGTTCTACTCGTGGGTCGTTTTTTCCTAAACCGAACATACCTAAGAGCATGAGCTGCCAATATGATGCTTTGTACTTTGGTAGATATGGAGTATCTCTGGACTCCCAGTAACCCTCAGAATGTTGGTTTTCAAAGATTTTTTGGATAGGTTTGTAATTTTCAAGTCGCTCCTTTGCTTGGACCAACTCTGAATCATTTTTAGGATAATCAAGGAGGTTTCTCATCGTGAAATATCTGACAGGAGGATTATTGTCTTCAAGGAGCCAATCAAGAGGAACGGATTCTATCGAAGACATCCAATCATTGGCCAAATCAAATTCACTTCAGGGGTACTACTATGATTTCTACTAATGAAAGCATCGTATGTACAACGATTCCGTATTTTCGGTAAGTTTAAGGGCCATAATCCGCCCCTTTCATGTTACGTTCATTATAGGTGTTAGGAATGGAAGATACTCTTGGACCAAAACTGAAGGTAGTTTCCGTCTTTGTCTTCTTAGGTTTTCTCATGACATTGGGATTGACCATAACAACCCTTCTCAATCCTGGTGGCGGGAATCTCTATGAACTGCGGCCAATTACTGATATCATTGCTGATCTTACAGGAGCCACTGCTCAAGACATCAACATCAAACTTGCAGGTCTAGTGTTTGACAACTTCTTCATGATTGGCTATCTAGCAATATTCTATGGTCTCTTCTTACTGACAAAGGGTGAAGAGGAGCTCATGGCGAAGGTGGCTTTTGCTCTCGGAAGTTTGACCTTCATCTCCGATTTGGTTGAGAATGCTTATCAGGTTGCACTCCTAACAGGGGTTCCAAATGGATGGGTACCTGCGGATAGCGTCTTCACATCCTTCTGGATTGTCATGTATGTAAAGGACATATCTAGTTACATGGCTGGATTTACATTCATCGTCTTACTACTACTCTCACTTAGTAATCCACAAGAAAACAGGTCATTCAAACTAATATTCGCCATTCTCCTCGGGCTCTATGTGGGTCTTGGAGTTATTGCAATCGTCGAGCCTTCGCTATTGGTGTTCAGAAACCTTAGCTTCATGATCGATTTATTCATTGCCTCGTTCATCTTTCTTCAGATGTCTAGAAATCTAGATTAACGAGCTTAAAGAGAAATCAGGGGCAGGAACTCTGATATTAGCTAGCCATAGCTAGTTTCAGACCTCACTAAATCGCTAACTGAACATTGGAGAAACAAAGATCCCATGACCATTAAGATTCTGAAATATCGTTAGAGTTATATTCACAGATTGCGGTGATGCGTTAACCTACTCACTGAAGGCGGGAAATAAGCTCAGAGAAAGAAGTGACGGAACACGTATTTCAACGGTCGCCTGGACAGGATACTATAGAGTAGAGTATCTTTCTTTTCTGCAGAACTATCCGCAATCAGTTCAAGGTAGGTTTCAAGCAATATCTAAAGGAGTTGATAAAACTGAAGAATTATCCCACTAAAGACCCAGTACTTGTAACATGCGGATTACCATATGCCAGTGGGCAGATGCACATTGGCCACCTTCGGACCTATGTACCTGCAGACGTTTTTGTGAGACTCCTGAAGAAAATGCGAGTGGACGTCATCTTCGTCTGTGGATCAGACACACACGGGACTCCCGTGGTGACCGCTGCAGAGGCTGCTGGCGTCAGTCCCAAGGAACTCTATACAAAATACCATCAACACTACCTCGAGACATTTCCAAAGTTGAATATAGAGTTTGATAACTATGGAACTACTGATGATAAAGAGAACATCGACCGAACACTGCAGATAGTGAAGGAGCTACAGAAGAACGGGTACATATATCCAAAGGAACTGGACTCGCCCTATTGTGATCATTGTGGTCGCTCCCTTCCTGATCGCTATGTTCGCGGAGAATGTCCCTATTGTCATGCTGATGCTCGTGGTGACGAGTGTGACCAAGGGTGTGGAAGATATCTAGAACCTGGTGAGATTCTAAATCCGAGATGCGCAATCTGCGGGTCTCCAACAAGGACCATCACCCGAACACACTACTACTTCAAATTGTCAGCATTTGAAGACTTTCTGAAGAAGTATCTGAACGATGTGGATGGAACTAAGATTGCGAAGAATTATGCTCTCGGTTGGGTGAATGAAGGTCTCAAGGATTGGTGCATTACACGAGATCTTGGATGGGGAATTCCTTATCCAGGTGATGAAGACCTGACTCTTTACGTATGGGTCGATGCGCCGATTCACTACATGTCGAGTACTGAGGAATGGGCGAAGAAAATCAATAAACCCAAGGAGTGGGAGAAATTCTGGCTCCCTGGAAATGGTCGCTTGGTTCATTATATCGGACAAGACATTGTATACCATCACTGTCTATTCTGGCCTGCAATGCTAAAGGGTAGTGGATACAACCTCCCTGCTGCAATCGTGGCTTCTGGAATGGTCAAGATTGAGGGGCACAACTTCAGTCGAGGAAGAGGA